>JAAYFF010000026.1 GCA_012728375.1 Bacillota bacterium
GTAGTAGGTAGGTGGTAGTAGGTAGTAGGTAGGTGGTAGTAGGTAGTAGGTAGGTGGTAGTAGGTAGTGGGTAGGTGGTAGTAGGTAGGTAGGTAAAGAGGATTTGGATTTTCTTTGTAACACTTAAAAGTAAAAGCGCGGCTCATGTTATTACCGGATGAGCCGCGCTTAATAATAACCATAAGCCTCAACAAAGGCTATACAGTGCAAGCTTCAGGTGGCCTAATATTATGTTTAAGGCATAAATCGGTAAGCTCTTCCCAAACTTTTCTATGGATCGGGACACCGTCTTTTAAGTTCTTTTCCCACTTTGAAAACTCTTTTTCACCGGCAATATAAATTTTATCGCACCCATCAGCAAGGGGAGCTGTTTTTAATTCTTCAATAAACCTGTCCATCCGCTCTTTGAATTCCGACATCTCCATGAAAGCCTCCACCTGAAGAGCAGCAACAAAGTGGCCGACCCCACACGGTTCGGGCCGGACTCTTGCGTTTAAGACACCTGCCAGGAAAGATGAACCTGTCAGTACTCCGGAGAGGATGTCAATGGCAGCAGACAGGCCATATCCTTTATAGCCGCCGGTTTCTTCGGGGCCCCCCAGGGGGAAGAGCCCCCCGCCTTCGAAAATTTCGGCAGGGTCAGATGTTGGCATACCATGGCTGTCTGCACCCCATTCGGGGGGAACTTTCAGCTCTTTACGCCGGTAAACCTCTATCTTGCCAATTGGTACAACGCTGGTTGCCATATCGAGGACAAAAGGTTGATATTTCCCTGCCGGTACTGCTATGCTGAGGGGATTCGTCCCCAGAAGGCGCTTTTTAGAAAATGTGGGCATGACTAAAGGTTGAGAGTTGGAGATGCAGATTCCAATCATTCCCTCTTGCAGGGCCATCATGGAATAATACCCGGCGATGCCAAAATGATTGCTGTTTTTGACACCCCCGATGCCGATACCAAATTTCCCGGCCAGTTCGATGCATTTTTTCATGGCTGTATAGCAGGCCACATGCCCAAGACCGTTATCAGCATCCAGGCTAAAAATAGCCCCAAAGTTGCTGGAGATTTGAAGGCTGGGCCGGGGGTTCATATAACCTTTCTGTAACCTTGAGATGTAGTAAGGAAAAAGGCGGCCAATCCCATGGGATTCCACTCCTCTCAAATCCGCGGTAACAAGCACATCGCTTACAATACTGGCGTGATCGGGGGGGACATTGTATTCCTCTAAAAGCTCTGCAGCAATCTTCTTTAACATAGTAGCAGGTACTTTTATATAGTCTTTGGCTTCCTTTGCCATTTTCGCATCCTCCTATGTAATGTTTAGACGTCTTTTTTTGGCATTAATTATTATATATTATCCTAAAGAATTTATTTTTGCAAAGAGTAAATTTCTAAAGACTTACGTTAAACCACTCTGTTAATCGTTGCCGGAAGTTTTGTCTATTCCCCGGTAAATGAAGTACCGCTATTTTAGTAATTTATTTTTGCCTTTACGGACGATCTGAAATGCCGAGTTGTTCTTTTAGAGCCGTTTGTTACGTATGAATGTAATTACTTCTCAATTTCCGCCAATATATGCGGGAATATGGCGATGCTTCTATCCAAGATTCCCTGCATATATGAAATCAGAATGCCATAATTGGTTATCGGCACATGCTGATCCATAGCACATTTTTGACGGTATTTCATCTCTCTTTCGTTGAGCATGCAGCCCCCGCAGTGAACAATCAGCTTGTATGGAGACAGATCATCAGGAAATTCAGTACCTGATGTAAATTTAAAATTCAGCTGCTTTTTGGAATAATCTTTCATCCAGCGCGGCAGCTTTACCGTGCCTATATCGTCGCACTGTCGGTGATGTGTGCATCCTTCAGAAATGAGAACAGTATCGCCATCCTGAAGGAAATCAAGCGTTTTTACACCTTTTACAGCAATTTCAAGGTCGCCTTTGTATCTAGCAAAAAGGATGGAAAACGAAGTCAGAAAAATATCCTTCGGCGTATCAGTAGACACCTTCGCAAACACCTGACTGTCCGTAATAACAAGTTTTGGCTTTTTACCGAGGTTTTCAAGGGTTTCGCGGAATTCAGGATCTTTTACTACAATAGCAGTAGCACCGGCATCCAGAATATCACGGATAGTCTGCTGTTGAGGCAGTATTAGCCGTCCCTTTGGAGCAGACTTGTCAATCGGTGTAACAAGCATAACAAAATCCGACGGCTCAATAAGGTCACCCACTATTTTCCTTTTAGGTTCTTCCGTTTCTGCCAAAGCTGCAATTTTTTCCTTCAGCGTTTCAATATTGTACCCTGTTTTTGCGCTGACAACGATTGCATTATCGGTTTCAGGCGGTTCTTGTGCCAGTAAATCGGCTTTATTGTAGACAACGATATAATTGATCTTCTTTTCATCAAACAGGGCGATCAGCTCTTCATCTTCCTTTGATTTACCACTGACAGAATCTATTACCAGAACGGCAACATCGGTTTTGTTAAGTACCTGGCGGCTTTTTTTCACGCGCAGCTCTCCCAAAGCTCCTTCATCATCAATTCCAGGTGTATCGATGATCATAACGGGGCCAATAGGAAGCAGTTCCATGGATTTGTATACCGGGTCGGTGGTTGTACCTTTTACATGGGAAACAACAGCAAGATCCTGCCCCGTGACGGCATTTACAAGACTCGATTTACCTGAGTTTCTCTTCCCGAAAAAGCCTATGTGAATACGATTTGCTGACGGCGTTGTATTTAGTCCCATGCAGCTCACCCTTTAAAACCTGAAATCACGAATTCCGTTACCGATTTTTACCAGTTTTTCTTCTACAATCTTTTTGACCTTATCATTGGGAATTTTCGCCAACTCTTTTTGGATAAGCGCCTCGCCGACTGCCTTTGTTTCTGGTTTAGCATAATCTTCCAGATACTCTTTCAGTGTCATGATGGCATTTAGGTGGCAGAAGTTCTGAATCTGCCCGCTCTTGCAGATACTCATAAATCTGTCGCCGGTCCGGCCTTCCCTATAGCAGGCAGTACAAAAGCTTGGGACATAGCCAAGTTCCATCAGCCATTTAACAACTTCATCAAGGGTTCTCGTGTCATTTATATCAAATTGTGCAGAATTTTCATCTTCCGGTTCGGGCTCGTAATATCCTCCAACACTTGTCTTGGAACCACCACTGATCTGGGAAACACCCAGACTGAGTACCCGTTCCCTTGTTGCCCTGGTTTCCCTGGTTGATACGATTATTCCCGTATATGGCACAGAAATACGAATGCACGCGATAATTTTAGCGAATATATCATCATTTATTGCGTTGACAAATACCGACATATCAATGTCATCAGCAGGACGGATTCTTGGTACACTGATAGTATGCGGGCCAACACCGAATACCGCTTCAAGGTGCTCTGCATGCATCAGCAAAGCTGCAAATTCATAGCGATAGTTTTCAAGTCCAAACAATACACCCAGGCCGACATCGTCTATGCCGCCAAGCATAGCTCTGTCCATTGCTTCGGTGTGATAGGCATAATTATGCTTTGGACCGGTCGGATGTAATTTTTCATAGCTTTCCTTATGGTAAGTCTCCTGAAAGAGTATATAAGTACCTATACCTGCTGCTTTAAGCTTTTTATAATTTTCAACCGTGGTTGCAGCAATATTGACATTAACGCGGCGGATTGCGCCATTTTTATGCTTGATACTGTAAATTGTGTCAATACACTCAAGTATATACTCAATGGGATTGTTTACAGGGTCTTCTCCGGCTTCTATTGCAAGGCGTTTATGGCCCATATCCTGAAGTGCGATAACTTCCCGGCGAACATCCTCCTGTGTCATTTTCTTTCTGGTGATGTGTTGGTTCTTCTTATGATACGGACAGTAAACACAGCCATTTATGCAATAGTTGGAAAGGTATAAAGGCGCAAACAATACAATACGGTTGCCGTAAAAATCGTTTTTGATCTGCTTGGCAAGTTCATAGATCTCTTCATTTTTACCGGGGATCTCACACGCAAGCAACACCGAAGCCTCCCTGTGAGAAAGTCCTTTGCGAAGCTTCGCCTTCTCAATAATACTGTCAATAAGCTCAGCATTATTTTTGTTCTTTTCCGCATACCTAAGCGTTTCAAGAACTTCTTCATGTGAAATAAACTCTTCAGCTTTTGATGATTTTGGATTGTACATAATAAAACCTCTTTCTTATTCGGGTCAGAAATATATCTTTCCCTTCAGTAATAGAAGCATTTTAAAGAATAGATTTATGATCTCCTCGGGAGATAGTTACATGATAACCTATACCTTCCATTCGTTTTTTCATACGGCATAGGCAATCTGCAGCTTCATCCCCCGTGCAGATTTTGTTGTCATAGAGCAAATATTTTTGCCTTACACTTTTAGGTGAAAGATTGGGCATAATTACATTTGCTCCGGCAAGAATACCAAGTTCCCTGCCTTTGGGATGAATTGTCCCAAGTGCAGTGGTAGCAGGTAGCAGAACGGGCGGAAGCATTAAACGAATAATACCGACCAAAAACAATGTCAGTTCAAGCGTTCCCGCTTCCTTATCCGCAAACGGCGTTCCGCGGTGTGGTATAAACGGACCGATGCCAACCATGTGGGGATTTAGTTGCTTAATAAACAATAAATCCTCAACAAGGCAATCGGTGGTTTGAAAGGGAGAGCCCACCATGAATCCACATCCAACCTGATAACCTATATCTTTTAAATTATATAGGCACTGCTTTCTACTATCAAGGGAAAGTGCTTTGGGATGTAGTTTTCCGTAATGTTCAGCATTTGCCGTTTCATGTCGCAGCAGATAACGCTCTGCACCGGCATCAAAAAACGCCTTATAGCTTTCATAGCTTTTTTCCCCTATAGAAAGGGTAACAGCACAGTCCGGGTAACTGGTTTTGATGGAACGGATAATATCAATTATTTTATCATCCGTAAAATACCCGTCTTCACCCCCTTGCAGCACAAAAGTACGAAAGCCGAGGTCATATCCGACCGAACAGCACTCAAGGATCTGCTCCTTTGTCAAACGGTACCGCTCCGCTCTGCAGTTACTTTTTCGAATACCGCAATAATAGCAATCATTTTTGCAATAGTTTGTAAACTCTATCAGCCCCCGTATATACACATCATACCCATAGTTTTCAATCCGGACGGCTCTTGCTTTTTCAAAAAGATATTCCGATAGTTCAGAATTCCGATTATCAATCAGCTCTTTGTATTCTGCCGGTGAAAGATTACTTGTTTTATAAAGCTTATCAATGAGCTGCTTCATCAAATACCTCTTTTTTCGCCTTACCGGTTACTTTTGAATATAGTACTTTTGTGCTTACCCCAGGCAGCCTTCCGAGTTTCCCCGAAAGTGCACTGATTATGTCCTGAGGTGCATCAACCGCAATACTTATTATACTGATACCTTTTTCACGGTATGGCAAACCCATTCTACCGATAATGAATTTTCCATAGTCATGTAAAATGCTATTAAGTTTTTCAACTGAATTACCATCTTCAACAATAATCCCGATAATAGCGACTCTTGTTTCCATTTTCAAAACCTACATTAAATAATAAATAATTTGTTGTTTCTGCTTTATCATTAAGATTGCTCTTTCGGCTCACAAACCATATTTTATTGTTTTTTTACCTGTTTGTCAAAGTAATCTAAAATATTCAGAAAACTATAAATCGCACACAAAAGCTGCTTGAAAAGGCGACTGTCCATAAGAATTAATTCACTGTGAAATTCAAGTCTGGCGTGAAGGTGGATGTGGAAGAATAAGGGGAAAAAAGCAAGGCACTATACGAATTAGTACGCAGGGTGCCCGCAATTACTCTAAAAAATAAAAGGGTTATTCCGTAAGACGTTTTACTCCCGGCACTTCATAAGTGCACTCAATATGGCCTGTGTGCGGGAACATGTCCACCCGCTGGGCTTCTAGCGGTGTGTAGCCTTTTTGATGAAGTATTTTCAAATCCCAAGCCAGTGTGGCGGGGTTGCAGGATACATAGACGATTCTTTGCGGCTGCATTTTTGCCAATGTATTCAGTAAGGCAGCATCGCACCCGTTATGGGGAGGGCCGACTACAGCTACATCGGCCTTTTCGCCATCTTTAAGCAATTTGGGGACGATCCAAAACCTATGCAAGAAGATTGACGAGCTAACTGGATGGATGATCAAGGCGTTAAATATAACTATTCTTGGCACTGCTGGGGAGTTATAATATGGTATATCCAATCATTTCCGAGGTGAGGAGGTGTCAAATATGAACAATATCAAAGTCAGTGAAAACTTTACGCTCAGAGAGTTTCAATGCAAATGCGGCTGCCAGCAGGTAAAACTGCACAGTGAGTTGCTCAAGCGGTTACAGGCCCTCCGGACAGAGACAAGAAGGGCCGTAGTTGTTAACTCGGGCTATAGGTGCCCAGCGCACAACAAGAAGGTAAGCGGGGCTGTGAGCAGCCAGCACTTAAAGGGCACAGCGGCAGATATAGTTATTGTGGGACTGCCTATTGCGGAACAGAGGAAGATTTGCGAAAAATACTTTGCCGACGGCGGCATAGGGTATGCCGCTACCTATACGCATGTTGATATCGGTCCGAAAAGAAGATGGACGTACTGATGAGTTTTCAAAGGGAATTGTCACGCTGGTAATCCTTTTAAACGTGGCCTTTACGGTGGCGATATTATACACATTTCTAAAAATTGGCGATGAGCCATATTTCCCAGGTAAGCGCAGGATTCGACTAGTAACAAACAATACCCTTTGAGAATAGTTTTGTTACTTGTGTGTTACTTATAGACCGATTTGGCTTGTTGTAAAATTATATATTTTAAATGTAAAAATCCAGAAATATACAATATTTGATACAGGGACAACTGAAGCTATAAATAGAAACCTCTCTTATGGAGACTGCAAGTGTTGGCTTCAATCATCGTAATAAATCGAAATAGCAGAATGATTATAAATGATTATAAAGGGAAATCCCAAGGTACAGGCTGTTAATGATTTTTGTAAAAGAAAACTACCTACAACTTATAAATTTAGTTTACCCTGATCAATTCTCTTGGTTAGTGTTGACACTTTACTTTTAAACTGCTATAATTAGGCGTGCGGGGCGTGGCGCAGCTTGGTAGCGCGCTTGACTGGGGGTCAAGAGGTCGCAGGTTCAAATCCTGTCGCTCCGACCACGAAAACATCGGCACTCGTAAAGAGTGCCGTTAACATAATAAAGCCAAAAACGGTCAGAAGTACAATAAGTGTTGTAATTCGGGTAAAATTTTACAATATAAGCAAGCAAAACCGGGAGCGGCAACTCCCGGCTGAAAAAATAAAATCTGATTAAGTCCTTTTTAAAGGGCTTATTTTTTATGCAAGACGCTAAACTTGGCTCTTTAGCTTTTCTGATACACCGATCTCCAAGGCGTATTTTCCTTTCTTTTAGGCTTTTTCGGCCTATGTTTTTTGTGGCAATTTGCCTTGCAGTAATTTTTTTTGTTTGACAAAAAAATGTGAGTAATCATTGACTTTTTTACCTTATTTGTTACAATTTATTTTGACATTTAAACGGAAAAAAAGGGGGTATATAATTGAACGCTTTAGGCCGTCATGTTTTAGCCGAACTTTACGGCTGTTCACCGGAGATACTTAACAATCAGGCCCAAATAGAAGAAATTATGGTAAATGCCGCTCTGGAGGCAGGCGCTGAAATCAGGGAAGTTGTTTTTCACCAGTTCAGTCCCCAGGGAGTAAGCGGCGTCGTAGTCATTTCTGAATCGCATTTAGCCATTCATACGTGGCCTGAGTACGGGTATGCTGCAGTAGACGTTTTTACATGCGGTACGTCAGTCGACCCATGGGTTTCTTGTCATTACTTAAAGAAGCTTTTTAAATCGAAACGTATGGCGGCCAAAGAAATACAACGGGGTGTTTTTGAGATGGAAATTCAAGAAAACCAGCAAGTATCTGCTGTGTAATATCCTTGAAAAAATTATTAAAGGGAGGGATTAATTGTGCCATCCCGTGCCTGGAAATGGTTTATTGAATACACACATCCTACGCAGGCTCATATGCACGGAGTGGACAGATACATCTATAGTGGGAAAACAGCTTTTCAAAGAGTAGAAATTATTGATACAGATTTTTTCGGGCGTTGCTTGATACTCGACGGAAAAATTCAATCATCCCAGTTTGATGAGTATATCTATCATGAAGCGCTCATCCATCCTGCCATGGTTCTTCACCCGGAACCAAAAAAAATTTTTGTTGCAGGAGGCGGAGAAGGGGCTGTCTTAAGAGAAATACTCAAACACCGCTCTGTTGAAAAACTGGTTATGGTTGATATCGATAAAGAAACCGTGGAATTATGCAAACAGTACCTTCCCCAGTGGAGTCAAGGTACTTTCGAAGATCCGAGAGTTGAAGTGCTGTATATGGATGCCAGAAAGTACTTGGAAGAAAATACGGAGCAATGGGATATTATCTTCCTTGATCTTCCGGAGCCCCTTGATAACGGACCCTGTTACCTTCTTTTTACCACCGAATTTTATAAAACTGTCGCTGAGCGCCTTAGACCTGGGGGACATATCGCCCTTCAGGCCGATAATCTAAACCCCAAGTTGTTCCAATGCCACGCTGCAATTTACAATACACTAAAAAGACATTTCAAAATTGTAGATTCCTACGGAACATACATTCCTTCATTTGACACAGAGTGGGGTTTTATTTTTGCTTCCCAAACAGTCAGCGCGTTGGATTTCAGTAATGAAAAAATTAACAGCATCCTTGAAGAAAGAGAGATAACGGATTTGCGCTTTTATGACGGGTTAACACATCAGGCGCTCTTTTCCCTGACAAAAGATATACGTTTTCTTCGTTCCCAAAGTAACCGCATTATTGAAGATAACAATCCACTTTTTTCTACCTGAACACTTTTAAAAATGGAGGTAAACAATTAATGGAACAAACTTTTTCCATGATAAAGCCTGATGCAGTTCAAAGAAATTTAATCGGTGAAATTATTGGGCGTTTTGAGAAAAAAGGGCTTAAGCTGGTCGCTTTAAAATTAATGAGAATAAGCAAGGAATTGGCGGAGCGCCATTATGCCGAGCACCGGGGAAAGCCTTTTTTTGATGATCTGGTTTCTTTTATTACCTCTGGCCCTGTTGTAGCCATGATTTGGGAAGGCCTAAATGCAATCCAGGTCGTTCGCTCAATGATGGGAAAAACTGACCCTCAGGAGGCATTACCGGGGACTATTCGTGGAGATTTCGGGCTTTTCACCGGGAACAATATTGTCCACGGTTCTGATTCACCGGAAAGCGCGGCCAGGGAAATCAGCCTTTTCTTCTCCCAGGATGAAATTGTATCGTATGAAAAAGAACTTGATAAATGGATATATGGATAAGGGAAAACATATCATAGCTGAAAGCCCACTGGTTTAGGGGCTTTCAGCTATTTTTCTCATTTTTTAGAAAGGAAGGGGAATCCCCCTTTTTTTTATTTTAGGTTAACCTCGGCCAAACATAAATATATAATAATAGTATGTTTGCGTAATTTTTAAAAAATGATGTGGGGTATGTACTTTTGCTTAAGAAAAACTTCCGAAAAAAAGGAATTCTATGGCTGACCGTTTTCTTAATTGTATTTTTTTTCTTTGCTGCCGGAGAATTTTTATATTTTCGTGAAAGGTCGGCAGCCGGTCTTTTTGTCGGTGAGTATTACATCGGAGGGAAAACATTTCAGGAAATTGAAAAAATAATCAAAGACATAGACCTGAAAATGGAAAAAGAAAAAATCCGCCTTATCCTTCCCGATGGTCGAGGAACAGTCCTTCATTCCCTGTCTGAAATGGGTTTAAAAATAGACGGGGAACGGCTAATGAGAGAAATTAAAACCCTTAGCAGGCCATTCAACTATCCGGAGAAATTTCATATTTTCAGGGACGGATTAATGATACCTGCTTATTTTATCGTGGATAACGATAAGATGCATCTTGTTTTTTCTCGCATCAATAATGAGCTTTACCGTTCACCCGTAGATGCTGAGGTACGGGCTGAAAAGGGTGCTTTACGATTTCGTCCCGCTCTTAAGGGGCAAAAAGCAAAAACCGCTCATTTAAGCGAAGAAATTCAGAAAAGGTGTTCTTCCTGGCCGGCTTTTCCTCTGGATATCAATATTGAAACGGAACCGCTTTATCCGCAAATTACCATATCGGATATTTTGGCCTCAGGAATTAAAGAAAAAATCGCAGCAGCAAGCACACAATTTAGCCTGGAAAACCAAAACAGAGTCCACAATATCTCGCTTGCAGCTAAAAAAATAGATAATTTTCTGCTTACCCCCGGGGCAGTTTTTTCGTTTAATCAGGTTGTAGGGGAGGCATCGCTAAAGAACGGTTTTAAAGAAGCCCCGGTTATTGTCAATGAGCAATTCGTCATGGGAGCGGGAGGAGGCATATGCCAGGTCTCATCCACCATTTACAATGCGGCATTAAAGGCTGGTTTAAGAATTATAGAACGCCATAATCACAGATTATCCGTTTCCTATCTCCCCCCCGGCCTGGATGCTACCGTGGCTTATGATTACCTTGACTTAAAATTTCAAAACAACTTGAAAACTAATATTTTGATTCATGCTTATGTGGCTAAAAACTGCTTAAATGTGTATTTTTTGGGAGACCCGGAACAGCTGATGGAAGTTAAAATTTTTACCCAAAACCAGCAGTTAGTTCCTCCACCCGTTCATTTCCGGAATTCCGAGGATAAACCCTCTTCCTACCGGGAAAAAATTCAGGAGGGAAAACCGGGAGTAACGGTGGAAGTGTACAGAGTCTTTTACAGGGGGGGACAAGAGTTTAAAAGGGAATACTTGGGCAAGGATTCTTATTCTCCTGTTCCCGAAGTCTGGGAAATTGGGATGCTCCGCGATGAAATATCCTGACCCCTTACTTTCAATACTTTGTTTATAAAGTAGTATTTTTTTGGGTATAATCCATTGAAAGAGCACAATCAGAAAGCCTCTTTTTTAATTTAAAGAGGCTTTCTTTTGCCGAAGCATTTTAAAGAAGAAAATTAGAAAGGGCTTGCCAAAGCAGGATTTTTGCTGAAAAAGAAGAAATAAAACAAAACGGTATAATAATGGAAATCAGTGAGGTGGCTAAAATGACAGTAAGGGTCAGATTTGCGCCCAGTCCAACTGGAGAGCTGCATATTGGCGGAGTTAGAACAGCGCTATTCAACTGGCTTTTTGCACGGAATCAAGGCGGCAAAATGATCCTGCGCATTGACGATACCGATCAGCAACGATCTTCTGATAAATTTTTGCAAACAATTCTGGACTCAATGGAATGGCTCGGCCTGGACTGGGATGAAGGCCCCCGAAAGGACGGGGAATTCGGCCCTTACTTTCAAACTCAGCGCCTGCCAATTTATCAGGAGGAAGTACAAAAACTTCTGGATAGCGGCAAAGCTTATTATTGCTTTTGTTCTGCGGAAGAATTGGCCAAGCAAAAGGAAAGAAACGCACAAAAAGGACTTCCTCCCAGATACAGCGGAGCCTGCCGCAATTTATCCCCGCAAGAAATTGAGGAGAAAAAAAAGACCTGCCGAAGCTTTGTCATTCGCCTTCGAGTCCCTGAAGAGGGAGTGACTGTGGTAAACGATCTTATCAGGGGCAGGGTAACTTTTGAAAATAAGATCTTTGACGATTTCATTATCGTCAAATCTGACGGCTTTCCCACTTACAACTTTGCCTCTGCCATTGACGATGCCAAGATGAAAATTACTCATGTGATCCGGGCTGAAGAGCATCTTTCCAATACACCCCGTCAGCAAATTATTTGCCGGCAATTGGGAATCCCTATCCCTGTTTATGCCCATGTTCCCATGATCCTAGCGCCGGATCACAGCAAACTCAGCAAAAGGCACGGGGCAACTTCCGTCCAGGAATACAGGGATATGGGCATCCTTCCCGAAGCCCTAATAAACTATCTGGCACTCCTCGGGTGGTCACCGGGAGGAGACAGGGAAATCATGACTATAGAAGAGATGATTTCGCTTTTTTCCCTGGAGAAAGTAGGGAAAAACGCCTCTATCTATGATCTAAAAAAATTAACCTGGCTCAACAGCCATTACCTGAGAACCAAAGAAAAAAGTATAATCGGGGAAATGGCAGTACCGTTTTTGCAAAAGAAAAAATTAATATCCGGCGTACAGACAGAGGAGGACCGGAAGTACATAGAAAAGGTAGTGGATCTGGTCAGGGAAAAAGTGAAAACCCTTCAAGAAATCGCTGATGCCTCTGAATTTTTTTTCAGCGAAAATTTTCCCTATGACCAGGCAGAGGTCGCCAAGCATTTTGGCAGGGAAGGGGCAGAATTAGTTATTAAGGAAATCATAAAAGCCTTGCAGGAGGTAGAACCTTTCCAGAAAGAAACGATCAATCTCAAGCTGAAAAACCTTGGCAAAAGTCTTAACCTCCCGCTTTCGAAAATAAACATACCCGCAAGGCTTGCCTTAACAGGGCGTACCATGGGACCCGAACTTTTAGAAATAATGGTTCTCCTGGGAAAAGAAAAAGTTATCGAAAGGCTTAAAAAGGCGGAAGCTCTCTGTCAGAAGGCGTAGGTTCTTTCTTTGGCACGCTTGTATTGAAAGGCGCTGTAGTAGGAATCCAACATTTTGGAGACAAAAATTTCGGTGGAAAAGCGCAAAGCGTTTAATCTTCCCCTTTGCCCCATTGAAATGGAAGCCTCCTCGTTATCCAGCAGATAAAGAACATGTTCTACAAAATCGTTTAAAGTATGAGCGAGATAGCCGTCTTTACCGTGAAAGATCGTCTCTGCCATACATGGTGAATACAGCGCTACCAGAGGCAGGCCGGCAATTTTTGCTTCAGCAAGCACCATGCCTTGTGTTTCCGTTTTTGAAGCAAATATAAAAATATTCGCCCCGGCATAACAATTTTGTAATTCCTGGTGATCAACCCGTCCGGTAAAGAAAATATACGGTTGCAGACCTCTATCCCGGACAAGTTGTTTTAAGCAGGCTTCTTCCGGACCGGTTCCGACAAGGACGAAGACGGTATCTTTTCTCCTTTTGGCTATTTCTTCCATAGCTTCAATGAGGAAGACAATATTTTTTTCTTTTCCCAGCCTGCCCACATAAAGTAAGATTTTACTTTTGGGGTTGAGAACAAATTTTTCTTTGAGCCACCGAGGATCCCCTGTGCAGTATTGCAGGGGAAGACCTGTCGGCACCACGCTGACAGGCGTCCGGACACCGCTGCGTATGATCAGCTCGCTGACAAATTGAGAAGGTGCAATGATCAAATCGCAACGGTTACAAAAATTTTTGTTCCACCATCTGATAACTTCGGAAGCTATTTTTCTTCCAAAGGGAAGATAGTGGGCATAGCTGTGATAAAGAGTATGGTGTGTAAAAATCAGAGGAAGATTAAAGCGCCTTGCTGTCGTTGCTCCCAAGGAGCCCATCAAAAACGGGGTATGGACATGAATAATATTTAGGTCCAGCGAACGGACGGTGTTGGACAAACGGGGAGAAAAAGGAAGGGGAAGGGCAAAATCGCGATGTGTGGGGGCAGGTATGGATAAAAACCGGTAAGTATTCTGATCCCCTGATTTTTGAGAATAGGCAGGACAAAAAATAAAGGAACTGTGTCCCATTTTATTGAGCTCTTCGCTCAAGATCTGAATCGAGCGCACAACTCCGCTGATATAAGGTGTATAACTGTCGGTAAAAAAACCTATTTTTAAACGGTCTCCCATTTTAATATGTCCCATAAAGATATTATGCCCTTTATGAAAGAGGCTAAAACATGCAAGAAGGTGAAGCTAGTGAAGATCAGAATTACAATTGATAAAAAACTATCCTTGGAAGGATTTTTAAACTCAACGGCAACGGCAAAGAAAATTTATGAATCCTTGCCCATAACCGGGGAAGGAAGTACCTGGGGAGGGGAAATTTATTTTTCTTCACAGGTAACCGCTCCTTTGGAGGAAAACGCCAGGGATGTTTTAGAAGCGGGAGAAATTGCCTATTGGCCTCCCATGCGGGCGATCTGCCTTTTCTATGGTCCCACTCCTGCCAGCCACGGCAATGAAATTCGTGCAGCAGGTCCCGTGAATGTTGTCGGGAAAATAACGGATGACCTTTCTTTATTAAAAGAGATCAAAGGTACAGCAGCAGTGCTCATTGAAAAAAGTGAATAACCCTTAAGCCGCGGCAGATCCGCGAAAAGCAGTTTCCGGCAGTCCCGGGAAGGGGGCTTATCCCTTTGCACCTTATTAATTTTATTAACTCAATTAAAAACAGTTTTATCTACAAAAGCCGCGTTATACCCGAAGAACAAAAAGGGCAAACTTTTCATCATAAAAAGTTGCCTGATTTCGAAGGGACAACGCTGCGGAATGCCGCGGAATATTTGCAGCGGGAAGAAAAAGAAAGTGTAATAACCAGGCATACGTTGATCAACAATTCGGAAGGAACACCCACTCCTTTAACTGTAAGGATTCCTCCGTACGCTTTAAAAAAGAAGGAAGACGCAGGCAAAAAAAAACACGATGTGGATTCGCATACTTTTCTCTTTGATCTTATCATAGAGACAGAAAACCTCGGTCCTGTTCTTCTGCGTCTTGAAGGGGAAAGCAGGCTTTACTACTGTTCCCTGTATACAAAGTCGGAAGAAATAGCGACCTTTCTTTGCGAGGATTTTGAAGAGATCCGGCTGCTTCTAGACGGCTTTTTACAGAAAACCCGCCTGGCTGTTAACTTTTTAAGCTGGAGTATTTTTTCTCCGGAAGAAAAAGAAAGCCTGAAAAGCAGCCTCAAAAAGGAACATTTTAGTCTAGATACAAGGGTATAATTGCTCCCTCCAGGAAGGACGGAAGTTTTTTGGACAACAAGAAAAAGCCGAAGATTGCCGTAGCCCTTCGCTACAGGAACAACCAGGACAGGACGCCTGTGGTAACGGCTTCAGGACAGGGAAGAATGGCGGAAAAAATAATTGCCCTGGCCAGAGAACACAAAATTCCCGTTGAGGAGAATGCCTCCCTTGCCGAAGCTTTGCGCAAACTCACACCAGGGCAGGAAATACCGGCGGAGCTGTACGAAGCAGTAGCTATCCTGCTGGCGTATATAATGGAAATGGATACCCGGCGGGCCCATAAGAAACGTTAAAAAGGTGCCTAAAGCGTTTTTTACTTGACGATGAATCAGCGACTTTATCGTTCTTTTCCTCAGACCTTCCGAATATATATACAGGGAAGTTTAATCATACGGGAGGTCGAACAATTGGACGAGATTACCATATACGGTATGGCCCTGGTGCCTGTAATTATGGGTTTAGTCGAGCTTCTAAAACGGGTTGGGATTCCAAAAAGATTTAGCCCCATTTTTGCCATCCTCATCGGCATACTCTGCGGCTTTTATTACCTTGCGCCAGATGACCCCAAAAAAGCTGTTTTTCTGGGAATTGTAATCGCTCTCTCCTCCATAGGTCTGTACTCCGGAACGAAAAATACTGTCGAAGGGTTCCGGGAAAACGGAAACCACAAATCGTTAAAAGCCTAGAAACGCCCACCATAAAGAAGGTTGTTCCCGGGCGTGACTTAGAAGGAATCCTCAAGTTTTGCTTGGGGATGTCTTTTTTTGGAGAAATTTTCAACTTGAATTCAAATAAAGGTTACTCTATCCTGAAGTGGAGGACTGTTTTTTCAAAAAACAGCACATTATAAAAGGACAGGTAAAAATGTTCGGGCGAAAAAAGACGCTCTTATATAAGGTTAAAAATATCTTTTTAAAGGTTGCTTTATTTCTGGTTGTAATCCTGTTAGTAACCGCCGGAACCCTTACAGTAGTCCATTCTTCAGTTGTTGATATCCCCGATTTTACGCAATGGGAAAAATATGCTCCCCTGGCATCCCTTTTTTATGACCGCCACGGGGAGGAAATAACCGCGCTTTATGGAGAGCAGAACCGCATCTATATTCCCCTGGAAGAAATACCCCTGCATGTGCAGCAGGCTTTTATTGCCATTGAAGATGAAAGGTTTTATAAGCATTTCGGAATCGACCCGTTGAGTATAGTCAGAGCTTTTTTCGCGAACTTGCGCCAGGGACAATGGAGCATCGAGCAAGGCGGAAGCACGATAACACAGCAATTGGTAAAAAACGCTTATTTAAGTCCGGAAAAAACTCTGAGCCGCAAAATTAAGGAAGCCTACCTGGCTATACAATTAGAAAGGCAGTTTTCCAAAAGTGAAATTCTGGAAATGTATCTTAACCAAATCTATTTTGCCCACGGAGCTTACGGGATTGAAGCAGCATCGCGAAATTACTTCAACAAAAGCGCCGGTGAGTTAACTGTTGCTGAAGCGGCATTGCTGGCCGGCATCCCCCGCTCGCCAAACAATTATTCCCCTTTTATTAATTTTGACAGCGCCCAGCAAAGGAAAAACCTGGTTTTACACAAGATGTATGAAAACCGCTTCCTGACTGAAGAGCAATGGGAAGAAGCAAAAAAACAAGAAATAATACTGCATGAATTTCCAACCCGGGAATACCCCCATCCATACTTTCTCGACTACGTCATTCATCATGAGCTTGCGGATATTTTAAGCGGCCTTCCCCGGTTCGGCAGCCGCGAGGAAGCCTACAAAGCCGTTTATACAATGGGTTTAAAAATTTATACAACAATGGATAAAAAGATCCAATCCGCAGCGGAAACTGTTCTTAACGATGAGACCCTTTATCCTCAAAACAAGCGCGTGGACATGGATCTTATGAAACAGCTTCTTAAAGAAAAGGATTATGAGGGCTACCCCGATGAAGTGTTTTCTTCTACGGGGATTCTCCAGCCGCAGGCAGCATCAGTCATCGCGGATCCCTCAACCGGGGAAGTATTGGCCTTGGTTGGAGGAAGAGAATATAACTCGCAAAACCAGGATTTGCGTTACCTGAGCCCCAGGCAGCCGGGTTCTGCCATTAAGCCTCTCGCGGTTTATGCTCCGGCACTGGAAGAAGAACTAATTCTGCCCGGTTCTATTGTGGACGATGCCCCGCTGATTGTGGGAGATTGGGCTCCCGAAAATTTTAGCCGCGATTTCCTGGGGCTTATAACCGTCCGTGAAGCCTTAATCCGCTCACAAAACGTCCCGGCCGTCAGAATATTTTCTGAGCTGACGCCTCAAAAGGGATTGGAATATGCCCAAAAAATGGGCCTGACAACTCTCAAGCCCGATGATAATAACCTGGCTGCCGCACTGGGAGGTCTGACCGAAGGAGTAACAGCCTTTGACATGGCCCAGGCTTACGCAGTGCCGGCCAACGAGGGGGTCCGCGTCAACCTTCATACCGTGGAGAGAATTGAAGATCGAAACGGAGTAGTTCTTTATGAAGCCCGGCGGGAACCGGAAGCCTTGCTACGGCCACAAACATCCTACCTTTTAAACGATATGCTGCAAGAGACAGCATTGGGGGGTACAGCGGAAGGATTAAATACCGAAAGGCCTTTGGCAGCCAAGACGGGAACGACGAGTGAAAACAGGGACGCTTATCTTGTGGCCTACACCCCAAACATTGTTGTCTCAATTTGGTTAGGGCACGATATCCCCAAGCTGGGGCGTATCAATGGAGGCAGCAAAGCGACTCTTCCCTTTATGAATTCCCTTCTTGAACACATTTATGAGGTAATACCACCCGCCGAATTTCGTAAACCTGCCGACATCTCGGAACCGATCAGCATATGCAGCAAATGCGGATTGCTGCCTGGACCGTACTGCCCCGGCGAATCAATCGTCCGGGAAATATTCCCCGCCGGTCATATACCCCTGGAAACCTGCAACTGCCATGTTCTGATGAATATATGCCAAACAAGCGGCCTTTTGCCCGGCGACTTTTGCCCGCAGGTTGCCGGGGTCTTCTTGCTCCGCCCTGATTTTTTAACTACTGATGGCCGCTGGAAGGGCGGACCGGGCAGAAGGCCTGAAGATGCTGCACTTATGCCTCCATCGCACTACTGTCAAGAACACAGAAGTTGGTGGCAGAACTTCAGGTTCTGGAACTTTTAAACACAAAACCCCCGGATGCGCTAAAGCCCGGGGGTAAATGCATTACTTTCAAATATTTGCAATTTATTGGCTACTGCCGAAAAAGAGAGCTGACCTGCTGGATTTCCTCCGCTGTTGCCTGCTGGGCGGCTTTATAATAACCTTTTTGTTCGGCAATTTTATAAAGATCATATTGAAACTGTTCATCAGAATTTCTGATTTGTTGTATTGTTTGCCTCAGATTTTGATCGGAACACTGGGCAATAATACCGGCATAATCCGTCAAACTGCTGTTAACCATGGACAGGATATCATTTACCATATCCTTTTCTTGCATTCTTTCATCTCCTTTAATGTAGAAATGAGATCAGCTTTTGTTTAGTCGTTCTTGCTGATTGAGCTGATTGTTGAAACATCTGCTTTATCTGAGGATCGACAGACTGCTGCGCATATTCTTCCAGTTTTTGGGCGGCAGTTTCGTGGGAATAGATCAGATGTCTTAAATTTTGTAACTCCTGTTTATTAATTGGCACCGAAAAACCTCCTTACTGATTTTTGTGCAGGACAGTACTATTTTTCCGCTTCCCGAACTGTTTATACTTGAAGTTATTACCATAGCATTATCATTGTCTTCTGATCAGTTACTAAAAATTTTTAAAAGTAGTTGACGGGATTAAGTTCCTATGCTATAATTTATTTTAATATAATTTTAGCAAAAGATGATGAAAAAGGAAAGTAAGCCGGTATTGTTTACCACAGAGATGATGGGGTCGTCGGCTGAAAGCCCTTCAGTATAACAACCGGACGAAGTTCCCTTTGGAGTCGCGGGCTGAAACCGATAAGCGCGGATATTCGGCAATTTAATAGGTTTGGCTGCAAGAAAGTAAAAAGCAATGATGGAGAGAAGTAAGCAGCGTATGGGCTCCAGAGAGCCGGGGGGCGGTGAAACCCGGCGTCCTAAGTTGCTGAAATACACTCTTGAGCAGCAAACCGAAAGCTGATATAGCATATTGGTAAGTAGGCTTTGACGGAGTCTTCCACCGTTAAAAGGAAGGGGGTATAAGGCTGGGATAATTTTCAGTCCGTACCTGACGCCGCTTCAGAAAAGCAGCTCTTTTAAAGGGGTATCAGGCTGGAAATTCCGGTCCGTACCTTGAAAAGAGCGGGGCATTTTTATTTTGCCCAACCAGGGTGGTACCGCGAAAAGCTAAAAAGCTTTCGTCCCTAAGGACGAAAGCTTTTTTAGTTGGCTAAGTTCTTCTTAATAAGGAGGATAAAAAATGTTAGTCGTGATGAATCCCGGTGTGACAGATAATGAGATTAACGAGGTGGAAAAACAACTGAAAGGCTTTGGCTTTAGCGTGCATGGGCCGAAGGGGAACAACCGCCGTATTTTCAGAATATCGGGGGAAAGCGATGTTGACACCACAATTATTGAAAAAACAATCCCCTATGTCGAAAAAATAGTTTTTCCCCATTATCCTTTTGAACTGGCCAGCAGGGATTATCAAGAAGAAAAGACCGTCTTTAAAGTAGGAGACGTCGAAATAGGTGCACAAAAAACGATAATTATGGCAGGACCATGCGCGGTGGAAGGAAGGGAATCTTACCTCCGGACAGCTAAAGCAGTAAAAGAGGCAGGAGCTCATATTCTAAGAGGGGGAGCATATAAACCCCGTTCTTCCCCGTACGCTTTCCAGGGACTGGAGGAAGAGGGCTTGAAAATAATGGCTGAAGCAAGGGAAATGACCGGGCTGCCCATTATTACAGAAGTCCTGGACCAGTACTCTGTGGAAATTGTCGCTGAATATGCCGATATCCTCCAGGTAGGAACGCGCAATATGCAAAACTTCAGGTTGCTGAAAGAACTTGGGCAGCTGAGAAAACCTGTTTTGCTTAAAAGGGGAATGTCGGCAACTATTGAAGAGTGGCTAATGGCAGCGGAATATCTTCTCAGTGAAGGAAACAACAAAGTGATTCTCTGCGAAAGGGGAATCAGAACCTTTGAAACATATACGCGAAACACCCTTGATATCAGTGCAGTACCTGTCGCCAAAGAGCTGAGCCACCTCCCTGTATTTGTCGACCCCAGTCACGGAACAGGGCTTTGGAGATGCGTTCCCCCCATGAGCATGGCAGCCATAGCTGCCGGAGCAGACGGGCTGCTGATCGAAGTACATCCTTCACCAAAGGAAGCGTTATGTGACGGTCCGCAGTCGCTGATGCCGGATAAATTTGCCCAATTGGTTAATTCCTTAAAAAAGGTGGCAGAAACAGTTGGCCGAACTCTCTAGGAAGAAGAATATTGTAAAAAAATGCTGCATCATCGGGCTGGGATTAATCGGAGGCTCCCTGGGACTTGCCTTCGGCAAATACGGCATTGCCTTCGAACGGTGGGGAAATGACGCCGACCCCCGGGCAATGGAAAAGGCTGTAAAAAGTGGTGCTGTGGATAAGACAGCTCCGTTGCCTGAAGCTCTTGAGGGGGCAGAACTGGTAATTTTAGCGGCTCCTGTGGGCAAAATCCCGGCTCTACTGGAAGAAATTGCCCCCCATGTTGTAGATAATAAGACCCTGGTCACTGATGTAGGCAGCAGCAAGAGAGCAATTGTTGCAGCCATGCAAAGGGTGCTCCCGGGCCTCTGCCTTGGGGGGCACCCTATGGCCGGCTCCGAACTTTCGGGCATCGAAGCTGCCGACCCTGATCTTTTTACAAAAGCCGTCTATTTTTTAATTCCTGACGCCGATACTCCGACGCACAAAGTAGAATTAATGGAAAAGATAATTTTAGCCATCCGCGCGCGGCCAATGCTGATAAATGCTGAAGAACACGACAGAATAATGGCTCCGCTCAGCCATCTTCCCAAACTGATTTCTTCCGGGCTTGTCAACGTTTTGGGCAGGTACCGCGAAGAGTACCGGGCAATTTTTTCTCTGGCAGGCACCGGTTTTAAAGAAACCACCCGCATAGCCGCCGGAAATCCCCAGCTCTGGCTGGATATCTTTGAAAGCAATAAAGATAATTTAAAGGAGGCGCTGTCATTATTTCTGCAGGAAATTCAAACAATGATCGTCTATCTCGATGAGGAAGACAAAAGCGGTTTGTACGGATCGCTGCAAAAGGCGGCTTCTTTAAGAAGCCATTTGCCTGGAAAATAAATAGGGGAGGAGATGGCAAGTGGAGATGATCATTAAGCCTGCTGAAAAAATTGAAGGACAAACGAGGGTCCCGGGAGATAAATCTATTTCACACAGGGCGCTGATTCTTTCTTCATTAACGGAGGGGACAGTTGAAATCGAAGGTCTCCTTAAGTCGGCCGATACTATGTCCACTTTAAAATGTTTACAAGAACTGGGCGTGGAGTTTGAGGAAAACGGAAGGACGGTTAAGGTCAAGGGCAAAGGCCTGCGCGGCTTTGCTGAGCCGGACAATGTCCTTGATGCAGGGAATTCAGGAACGACGGCGCGCCTTCTGACGGGCTTGCTCTCCGGGCAACCCTTTCATTCAGTTTTAACCGGTGACGATTCCTTGCGCAGGCGTCCCATGAAAAGAGTAACAGAACCCCTCAGAAAAATGGGCGCCTCTATCAGCGGTAGGCAAAACGGTGAACTTTTACCCCTGGCGATTAGAGGTAACGACTTACTGCCCATCAGCTATACCCTTCCCGTGGCCAGCGCGCAGGTAAAGTCCGCTTTACTAATTGCAGCTCTTTTTGCCGGAGGGGCTTCCGAAATAATAGACTATTATCAAACCAGAGACCATACCGAAAGGGCGCTGCGCTACTTAAACGCAGATATAAAAAAAACCGGAAAATACCATATTGTCATCAAAAGTCCTACCAACCTTCGGGGGGAAAGGTTTCAAATACCAGGAGACATTTCAGCAGCAGCTTTCTTTATTGTCGCGGCAGCGCTGGCTCCGCGGGGGGAATTGTATCTGGAAGAAGTGGGCGTAAACCCTTCGAGAACCGGCATCATTGATCTATTGAGGGAAATGGGGGCTCAAATCAGCATACACAACAGGAGAGAATATAACTGCGAACCCGTTGCTGATTTGCTGGTGAAAGGAAGCAGACCTTTAAGGGGAATTTCCGTAGGCAAAGAGGCAATCCCGCGCCTGGTGGATGAGATACCCGTTCTCGCGGTGGCCGGACTTTTTGCCCATGGAGAGACGGTGATTCAAGGTGCTGAAGAGCTGCGCCTGAAAGAATCTGACCGGCTGAAATCCATCTTTCTCGAGCTAAAGAAAATGGGAGCTTTGATCGAAGAACTGCCGGACGGCTTAATTATTCGGGGCTGCGCAAGGCTATCCGGTGCCGAACTGGAAAGCCACGGCGACCACCGCATTGCCATGGCCCTCTCTGTAGCAACCCTTTTTGCTGAAAGTGAATCGGTTATAAAAGGGGCAGAAACGGTAAGCATCTCATTTCCCGACTTTTTTACTGTTTTAAATGAACTCACCTGTTGATGATAGTCCCTGGAATTTGCAAAAAGCTGTTGTCAGCCGAAATAACTGAAAATGAGAAAGGAAGGAGGAAGGGTGCAAGCACGTTTTACAGTGCTTTGGAAAAGCTGCTAAAGCTTGTTCTACCCTTTTGAGAAAAAGATGCGCTTTCTTACAGCAGGTGAATCACATGGACCCGCGCTGATGGGGATAATCGAAGGAATTCCTGCAGGGCTGCCCGTTAATGAAGACTATATTAACGGGCAATTGTCCAGGCGACAGGGAGGTTACGGCCGGGGAGCGCGTATGTCCATTGAAAAAGACAGGGTCAAATTTCTTTCCGGGGTCCGTTTTGGCAAAACTACCGGCAGCCCCCTGGCGCTGCTCATTGAAAACAAGGATTGGGCAAACTGGGAAAAAGTGCTCTCCCAGCGCTCCGGCGACGAGTCCCGGGAAAGGGAAATAACAACCCCCCGCCCGGGTCATGCCGATCTCGCCGGTGGGATTAAATACCGCCACAGCGACCTCCGCAATGTGCTTGAGCGCGCCAGCGCCAGGGAAACGGCCATGAGGGTTGCCATTGGTTCGTTATCAGCCCTATTTTTGGAACATTTTGACATATATACGGTTGCTTTTGTCACAGAGATCGGAGGCGTGCGGGCTGACAGCCGCATTTATAAGGATTGGAACGCGGCAGAAATCAAAAAAAACAGGAGTCCCCTTCTTTATTGCCTGGACAAAAACGCTGAAAGCTTAATGGTTGAACGGATCGACCAGGCGAAAAGGGAAGGAGACTCCTTGGGAGGAGTTTTTGAAATACACGTGCAAGGAGCACCTGCAGGCCTCGGCAGCCATGTTCACTGGGACAGGCGGCTCGACTGCATCCTGGCGGGCGCGCTGATGAGCATCCCCGCGATAAAAGGTGTAGAGATAGGTTTAGGGTTTGAGGCTGCAGCCAGGAAAGGTTCGGAAACCCATGATGAACTTTTCCTTGATGAAAAGGGCAGAATTGCCAGGGCAACCAACCGCGCCGGCGGGCTGGAGGGGGGTATTACCAACGGCGAAACCATCATCCTGCGTGCTGCCATGAAACCCATTCCCACATTGATGAAACCCCTTTCCAGCGTGGATCTCTCGACTCATTCCCTTAATCCGGCCGCGGTGGAACGTTCCGACGTATGCGCGGTTCCTGCTGCTTCAGTTGTGGGCGAAGCCGTCGTTTCCTGGGAAATGGCCAAAGCCTTTTTGCAAAAATTTTCCGGGGACTCCTTACCGGAGGTGGAAAGGGCGTACAGCGAATATCAAAATGTACTCAAAGATTATCTGGAGGTAAAGGATGATTAAAGTTGAGATTAAAACAACGCAAAACAGATATCCCGTTTACCTCCGGCAGGGAATCCTGCCCCTTACAGGACGGTTTCTCCGGGGCTGTTTTTCACCCTGTCCCGTCCTGCTGATCACAGACAGAAACGTCTTTGGACATTACGGGGAAATTTGCAGAAAAAGCCTGTTGCAGGAAGGTTTCAAGCCTATCGTTGCCGTGGTGGAAGGCGGGGAAAAGGACAAATCTTTAAAATCGGCATCCAAGTTGTACAGTTACGCCATGGAAGAAGGCTTGGACAGAAAATCCGTTGTGCTGGCGTTGGGGGGAGGAGTAACCGGAGATCTGGCAGGGTTTGTCGCAGCCACTTATATGAGGGGCCTCCCTTTCGTTCAGGTCCCCACAACGCTCCTTGCCATGGTGGACAGCAGCGTCGGCGGCAAGGTCGCGGTTAACCATCCCCGGGGGAAAAATATGATCGGTGCGTTTTATCAACCTTCCCTGGTCCTGGCTGACCCGGTTGTCTTAAAAACTCTCCCCCAAAGGGAATTTACAGCCGGGCTTGCCGAGCTGATTAAATACGGAATAATTCTTGATAAATCCCTTTTCCGGCAGTTTGAACATTTTGCCTTAACTTGCAATAAACAGCCCCAAGAAGGACAGGAAAGCATTTTTCTGCAATTAAACAATACTTTCACCCTCCTTAGATTTATAGCCAAGGCAGTTCTTATCAAAGGAAGGGTGGTCGCGCAGGATGAAAAGGAAAACGGCCTGAGGAGGATTTTAAATTTTGGGCATACTTTTGGTCATGCCCTGGAAATGGCCACCTCCTATGAATATTATCTTCACGGCGAGGCTGTGGCTGTGGGGATGATAGCAGCCACCCGGCTGGCTGCCAGGCTGAAAATACTCGGAGAAAAAACGGCTGAACGCATCTTGGCTCTTCTGTTCCGCTTGAATCCGCCTCCGCCGCCACCCGGTTTGACGGCAGAATCAGTATTAAATGCCTTGCCGGCCGATAAAAAAAAGGAGGGAAGGGAACTGGTCTTCATCCTCCCTTCTGCAATCGGGAAAACAACAGTCTGCAAATCACCTCCCGTGGAGGAGCTGTCAGCCGCAATAAATGAATATCTAAAGAATTAGTAACTGCTCAGAGGTTCTGTATAACAGATTATCTTTTAAACTGAGCAGTTACAAAAATTATGAAGTATATTGGAAGGGGTAAAAAAATGTTTGATGGTCAAACAAAAATAACGGGCATCTTCGGCGACCCTGTGGCACACTCTTTATCTCCGGCCATGCAAAACGCGGCCTTTAAGTCAAAGGGCTTAAATTATGTGTATCTTCCTTTTCCCGTTCGCAGGGAACATCTCCCTGAAGCCGCCAGGGCTCTTATTCCATTGGGTCTGGCAGGCATTAATGTTACCTCTCCCCATAAAGAAACAATTATTCCCTTTCTCCATGAACTTTCCTCCGAAGCAGAATTTATGGGAGCAGTAAATACCGTTGCCGCTCGGGACGGCCGATTAAAGGGCTTTAATACCGACGTTGTCGGGTTTCTTTACCTGCTACAAAATTTGGCACCCCTTTCAGTAAAAGGGGAGAAGGTCTGCCTTCTAGGGGCAGGGGGAGCTGCCAGGGCGGTCTCTGTGGCGCTGGCCCGGTCCAAAGTTGGACACGTGGCCATTTGTTGCCGCACAATGGAAAAGGGAGGGGCTATACGGGAAATGTTAAGTAAAAACGGGCTGCTCAGCCTGAAGGAAACAAGCGTATGGCTGCTGAACGGGGATACTTTTCCGGAAGTGTTGGGAGACAGTGCCTTTATTATTAACGCTCTGAGCGTCGATCCCGTTGAAAAAGGTTTGCTTCCCGCCAACAAAAGATATGACGGTTTAAAAGCAGCCATTGACGTGCGCTATACCCCCCCGGAAACTCCTTTCCTGAAATGGGCCTCCTCTGCAAATAAAGGATGCCGGACGGTAAACGGGCTGGATATGCTGCTCGGGCAGGGTACAGCAACCTTTGAAATTTTTACAGGCCTGAAAGCACCGTTTCAGGTCATGAAAGAGGCTTTGCAAAAACAGCTGGCCGGTAAACCGGGTGAAAATGAATGAAATTTGCCGAACTAATTGCATCTGAGGGCTGCCATTTAACGAAAGGGAAGTTGCCGGCCAATATTTTCCTGACGGGGTTTATGGGTGCGGGTAAAACCAGTGTAGGAAAACTTTTGGCCCCCCGGCTTGGAATTGATTGCTATGATACGGACGAAATTATAGCTGCCGCGTCGGGAATGAGTATCCCTGAAATCTTTACAAGCAAAGGGGAAGCCTTTTTCCGCAATATGGAAAGCGAGCTGCTGAAATTGCTGGGAGAAAAACCGCCCGGAACCTGCGTTGTCTCCACAGGAGGCGGAGCCGTGCTGCGACGGGAAAACACAACGGCAATGCGCAGAAATGGGCTTATTGTTTTTCTCCATATTACAGCTGAGGAGGCCTGCAAAAGGATAGGCCAAAGCAAAAACAGACCTCTATTAAATACCGCTGATCCTCTGAGGTTCATCAGAGAGCTGCTGGAAAAACGCACGCCTTTTTACAGCAATGCGGATCTCGTCGTGGAAACTTCGGGTTTAACTGTTGCCGAAACAGTAGACAAGGTCATTAAAGCCCTCAAGGAGTGGAAAAATGAACAAAAATAAAAAACTGCTGGTCCTTCACGGCCCCAACCTGAACCTGCTAGGAAAAAGGGAGCCGCAAATATATGGAAAGCTAACCCTGGAAGAGCTTAATAACCTGATCTATCGGGAAGCTGAAAGACTGGGAGTGTCGGTAGATTGTCATCAGTCCAATCATGAAGGCAGCTTAATCGATCTTATTCACGGTGCGGAGTCCAAATATGACGGTATTGTTTTTAATCCCGGGGCTTTTACCCACTACAGCATAGCCCTGCGGGATGCTGTGGCAGGAGTAACAGTTCCAACCATTGAAGTCCACCTTTCCAACATATCCAGCCGGGAAGATTTTCGCCACCGCTCTGTAATTGCCCCGGTAGCCTGGGGACAAATTAGCGGTTTGGGGCCGCAGGGTTACCTGCTGGCAATGCGAGCTCTTGTTGACAGAGGAAAAGAGGTTTTTTCCCCGGAAGGAAGCGAAGAAACTGCCGGGAAACAGCTTATCAGCAAAACAAGGGCGGTCAGGGGTGCCATCGATGTAAGCTCGAACGGTGAAAATGAAATTCTTGAGGCAACGGAGGAACTGCTTCAGGAGATGGTTACAAGAAATAGTATTAACAAGAGCGATATAGCAGCAGTAATTTTTTCCGTAACCAGCGATCTGAACGCCGTCTTCCCGGCAAAAGCGGCGCGCCGGATGGGTTGGAGAGATGTTCCGTTGTTCGATGTTGTAGAAATTGATGTGCCCGGAGCGCTGCCCCGCTGCATCAGGGTGCTGATGCTCATTAATACAAATAAGGGTATTCATGAAATTAAACACGTTTATTTAAAAGGCGCCGCTGTTTTGAGGAAGGATCTCCGGCAGTAAAAAAGCCCCGGATATTTCCGGGGCCTTTTATAACCTTAAAAACAATTTAGAGGCACGTTGATGATCTGACCGACAAAAATAATATCGGGATCCTCAATTTGCGGATTGGCATTAAGAATAGCTTGAACGCTGACACCGGTACGTCTGGCTATGCTGCTCAAGGTCTCCCCTGCTGAAACATAGATTTGAATGGTATCCGGCGGCGGATCCGGGGGAAGGGGAGGCGTAACCACCAAATTAATAACTTGATTGACAAAAATCTGATCCGGATCGTCAATTTGAGGATTTTGTGCAAGCAATAACGGCACCGTCAGCCCGAAACGGCGTGCAATAGAAAAAAGGGTATCTCCAGGTCTGACAAGGTACTGTGCCCGGGCGGAACCAGGATCCGGCGGCCTGGGAGGATCCGCGGGAATGGCAATTATTTGGCCGGGGAAAATTATATTTGGGTTGACGATCCCCGGATTAACGGCAAGGATTTCCGACACCGTAACTCCAAAAATCTCTGCAAGTTCAAAAAGCGTATCACCTTCAATAGCTACGATATTCAAAAGCCTGTCATTCTCTTTACGTCCAACCGGTACATTAATAATTTGTCCGGCAAAGATAATATTCGGATCCCGGATTTGCGGATTTGCGGCAATAATCGCATCCACGCTTACACCGGTACGCCGGGAAATACTAAAAAGGGTTTCCCCTCCTGAAACATAAATCTGGATCGTTTTCGAAGTCGGCGGTGCCGGTAGCGGAGGCGTTACGGGCAAATTGATGACCTGATTGACAAAAATCAGATTTGGATTTGTAATTTGCGGGTTAGCTGCAATAAGCGCATCTAGACTTATTCCAAACTGCCGGGCGATGAAAAAGAGCGTATCTCCTGCCCGGACCAGATACTGGGCTCTGGAAAAACCCGGATCAGGGGGTACCGGTGCATCAGCGGGGATAGATATAATCTGGCCGGGGAAAATGGTATTCGGATCCTTGATGCCGGGGTTAGCTGCCAGGATTTCTTCAACAGATACTCCGAAAATTCCGGCAAGGAAAAAAAGTGTATCAGATGGTCTGACAACTATATTAACATGGTTAACATGCGGTCTTCGGTGCAATATTTTTCCTCCTTTCTGTTATGTTTTAACTGCTATACTAAGTTACGCTTGAGAAAGTAAAATGTGCAGAAAAATGTAGCTAATTTTTCCCTTGACAAGCTTATTGAGTGTAATTTATAATCATAACGGGCATTGCCCGTGTTTCGGCTTAGCCCCTATCTTATTTGCTGTACTAATTGGCATTTAAATTCAGTGCTGTCGGCAGTAATGCAAGTTTTTCAATAAAAATATTATAGGAGGTTAATTATGGGAGAAATTAAGTCGATGGCGGACGAAAACCGGATGTTTCCACCACCAAAGGAATTCGTTGACCAAGCTTACGTAAAGAGCAGGGAAGAGTACGAAAAAATGTGGAAGCAGTCCGTTGAGGACCCGGAAACCTTCTGGGGCAACCTGGCAAAGGACCTTTATTGGTACAAACCATGGTTTAAAGTCAACAGAGAGGACTTTGCCAAAGCGGAAGTGGAATGGTTCATCGGCGGCAAAACAAACCTTTCCTATAACTGCCTTGATTACCAGATTGAAAAAGGAAAGGGCGACAAGGTTGCCATTATCTTTCAAGGTGAACCGGAAGATGATGTAAAGAAAATTACTTACAAAGAAATGCTGTCACTGGTCTCCAAATTTGCCAATGTTCTGAAGAAAAAAGGCGTGCGCAAAGGAGACCGTGTTGCTATTTATCTGCCCATGATCTGGCAGCTTCCCGTTGCCATGCTGGCCTGCACCAGAATTGGCGCCATCCATACAATCGTTTTCGGCGGTTTTTCTGCTGAGGCTCTTAGAGATCGGATTCTCGACGCAGGCGCAAAAATACTTATCACCGCGAATGGTTACTGGCGTTCCGGCAAGCACGTGAGCTCCAAGGCCAATGCTGACAAAGCACTCGAGCTCTGCTTGGCAGAAGGTCATACCGTTGATAAAGTTATTGTCGTAAGAAGACTTGAAGATTTGGATGTCCCGATGAAAGAAGGAAGGGATACCTGGTTTGAAGATGAAATGGCAGCTACAGATATAGACGATGTCTGCCCGGCAGTGATGATGGATGCTGAAGATCCTCTCTTCATTCTCTATACCTCCGGTTCAACAGGAAAACCCAAGGGAGCGCTTCATACAACCGGCGGGTACATGGTTTATGCTTATGCAACAGTCAAATACGTCTTTGATATAAAAGACACGGACGTTTACTTCTGTACTGCGGATATCGGCTGGGTTACCGGCCACTCCTACGTCGTTTACGGACCCATGTTAAACGGCGCTACTTCCATCGTTTATGAATCTGTTCCCACATTCCCGAAACCCGACAGATTCTGGCAAATCATTGAGAAATTTAAAGTCAATGTCTTCTACACAGCACCTACCGCTGTCAGGGCACTGATGAAAGAGGGCGAGCAATGGCCTCAGGGAAGGGATCTTTCCTCCTTAAGGCTTCTCGCTTCTGTGGGTGAGCCCTTTAACCCTGAAGCATGGTTGTGGTTCCACAAGTACATTGGAGGAGAAAAGTGCCCCATAACGGATACATGGTGGCAGACCGAAACCGGCGGCCATATGATTTGCTCGCTGCCCGGAGCAATACCCACCAAACCAGGCGCAGCAGGACTGCCGTTCTTTGGTGTGAAGGCAGTTGTCCTGAAGCCCAGATCATCAGGTGATGAACCTGCCGTTGAGTGCGATGTAAACGAAGGCGGCGAGCTTTGCATGGCCCGTTCATGGCCTGGTATGATGAGAGGCGTCTTTGGAGACCCCGAAAGATTTTACAACACATACTTTATTCAGCAGCCCGGTTATTATTTCTCCGGTGACGGGGCGAGAAAAGACGAAGACGGGTATTTCTGGCTCCTCGGACGTGTGGACGATGTTGTTAACGTATCCGGTCACAGGTTGGGAACTGCTGAGATCGAGGCAGCTCTTAATTCATATGAGGGCGTTGCCGAATCGGCGGTTGTCGGTTTCCCCCACGACATTAAAGGGGAAGACCTGTATGCATACGTCATTCTGAAAACAGGCGTTCAACCTAGCGACGATCTTAAAAAAGCGCTGGTCGCACATGTGAGAAAGGAGATCGGTCCCATCGCATCTCCCGGTAAGATTCAGTTCGTTTCAGGTCTGCCTAAGACAAGGTCAGGCAAGATCATGAGAAGAATCTTAAGAAAAGTTGCTTCCGGCGAAATAGATCAGCTTGGAGATACCACAACACTTGCCGATCCTTCTATCGTAGACGAAATTGTAGCAGGCAGACAATAAAAGGGAAAAACATCTTGAAAAAAAGGCTGTTGCCAGCAAGGGCAGCAGCCTTTTTTTGTTATAAAATAATTCAACCGGCACTAATCAGTGGAACCATTTCCAGGCTTTTGTTATAATAATAACATACTTCTATGAGCATTACGGGGAACACTTGTTGAAAAGGAGGAAATAATATAAGTAATGAATACGCTATTGAACGAAATTGTTAGCAGGGCAGAGAGCGAAGGAAGAACTTACCTTATGGAACACGAGTGCAAAGAAATTCTGGCCGGGGAAGGAATCGCTACTACCGGTATTTCCGTCGCCCGGTCCGCGGTTGAAGCTGTGGAAATAAGTAATAAAATTGGATACCCTGTAGTGCTGAAAGTTTTATCCCCGGAAGTAATTCATAAATCCGATCTTGGGGGGGTAAAGTTAAATATCAAGGATGCTGCCGGTGTGGAGAGGGCTTACGAGGAGATTACCAAGGCCTTTTCCGGCAATAAAGTAATAGGGGTCGCGGTGCAAAAAATGGCTCCCTCCGGGCTTGAAGCCATCATCGGCGTGAGCAGGGATCCTGCTTTTGGACCTGTTTTAATGTTCGGATTGGGCGGGGTTTTTGTGGAGGTACTTAAGGATGTATCTTTTCGAATCCTGCCGGTAACAGAGGCGGATATTGATGAAATGCTTCAAGAAATACGGGGTTACAAATTGCTGCAGGGGTACAGGGGAACAGAGGTAGATCTCCGCGCTCTGAAGGACCTTCTGTTCAAGATATCCGACCTGGTGATGAGATGCCCCGAGATCAGCGAGCTCGATTTAAATCCCGTCTTTCTTTATCCCCAGGGCTATATAACCGTTGATGCCCGCATAATTCTGGGAAAACCGGAAAAAACTTTACCCGCAGTAACCTCGGACCAAAATAAAAACACCCTGCAAAAACTTTTTTATCCGGAAAGCATTGCCGTTGTCGGTGCATCGGACAAGCCCGGCAAGCTGGGCTGGAACATTTTTCATAATCTGCTGTATCATCGCTTTGCCGGCAAGCTCTATCCCGTTAACGTTAAAGCAAAAACAGTCCAGGGGGTTCCGGCGTACTCCAAAATCGAGGACATAGAAGATACAGTGGATTCAGCGATCATTATGGTCCCAGCGGCTCAAACCTTGCAGGCTTTTGAGGAATGCTGCCGCAAAGGAATTAAAATGATTGTTATTGAGTCGGCAGGATTTGCCGAAACCGGTGAGGATGGGAAAAGCGTGGAAAAGGAGCTTAAGCGCTTGGCGGAGTCTTACAACTGCCGTTTTGTGGGCCCGAATTGCTCCGGTATTATCAATACTCATCATAATGTGGTCCAATCCATCGGGCAGGTAGGAGACCTGCGCAAAGGAAATATCGGTCTTGTCGCCCAGGCAGGTGTTTATGCCGCAGGCATGCTCTGGGGCATCAGGCATACTATGGACTTTGCCGTTGTGGCTACCATCGGCAATAAGGCCGATATTAACGAAACTGACATTCTGGAATACCTAGGAGAAGATAAAAATATCGAAGTGATTTGCATGTATCTGGAGGACGTGAAAAGCGGCCGTAAATTTATTGACGTAGCCAGGAAAATCACTGCACAAAAACCGGTCATCGTGCTGAAATCGGGGCGTACAGAAGCCGGGAAAAAGGCCGTCTCCTCACATACTGCCTCCCTGGCCGGCAATGATCTCATTTACGATGCTGCTTTCAGGCAGGCGGGCATTATCCGCGCCCGGGACAATGATCATATGTTCGGCCTGGCAAAGGCCTTTTCCAAGCAGCCCTTTCCTTCCGGGGATGGTGTCTTGGTGATGTCCTATACGGGTTCGCTGGGAGTAGCGGCTGCAGACGCTCTTTCCCTTAACAAAATGAGGTTGGCAGAACTGGACGACGAAACCCGCAGATATTTAAGAGAAATTTTACCCCCATACGTGGCCTGCAACAATCCGGCAGACTACACTTTTGATATGAATGCCGCGCAGGTGAGGGACACTATTGAAATCGGGCTGCGCAGCAAAGATATCAGCAGCTTTATTGCAATTCTTCAGGCTGAAATCCTGGATACCTATGTTCAAGAATTAAAAAAGATCGATTTCCAGGGAAAACCCATTCTCTGTTGTGTACCATGCAAAGAATTTGTTATGAACGAAGTAATTGCCCTGGAACAGGCCGGCTTTCCTGTCTACTCCACGCCTGAGGAAGCCGTCGAAGCCCTCGCGGTAATGTACAACTTCAAGCGCAAATTATAATACCTAATTTATATTTAATAGGAAGTATTAGGGCAAAGGGGAAGGAGGTGATTATCGAAAAATGAGCAAAATGTTTGAGCAAACGGCAATAAAAAATCTGGTATTGCCTAATCGCTTTGTCCGCTCAGCAACATATGAAGGAATGGCTACCGAAGAAGGAGCTGTAACTTCTGCCCTTGTTAAGATAATGGTGGAACTCGTCAAAGGGGGCATTGGCCTAATTATTACGAGCCATGCCTATGTCAGCCCGGAAGGCCAGGCAGGCCTCCGGCAAATGGGCATTTATAAAGACGAACTCATTCCCGGGCTTCGAGAAATGGTTGAAGCTGTTCATGAGCACGGCGGGAAAATTATCATGCAGATTTCCCATGCCGGAATTTTTTCCACTTATAAAATGAGCGGCCAAACACCGCTGGCTGTTTCGGGATTACCCGGCAGACCTTACCATGAATTAACGGAGCGGGACATTCAACGGTTGATTGCCGCTTTTGCCGATGGGGCAGACAGGGCCAAGGCCGCGGGATTCGACGGAGTACAACTGCATTCGGCCCACGGCTATTTGCTCAGCCAGTTCCTTTCACCGCTTTTTAACCGGCGGGAGGACGAATACGGGGGAAATATTGAAAACAGAGCACGCATTCATCTGGAAGTATGCAAAGCTATCAGAAAGACCGTTGGCGAAAATTACCCCGTATTGATAAAATTAAACTGCAGCGATTTTGCCGATAATGGCCTTACGGCAAATGAATCGCTGCAAGTTGCTCGTATGCTTGCCGCTGCAGGTCTAAGCGCAATTGAACTAAGCGGTGGCCTGCTCACGAGCAGCGACTTATCTCCAAGCCGGGTAAAAATAAAAAACGAGGAAGACGAAGCATATTTCAGGGAACAAGCGCAAAACTTTAAGCATATCCATATCCCTCTTATTCTGGTTGGCGGTATACGCTCTTTTTCGGTAGCTGAACGTTTAGTTGAAGACGGGGTTGCGGATTATATCTCTATGAGCCGCCCGCTTATCAGGGAACCCGGTTTAATAAACCGCTGGAAATCCGGAAACATAAGCCGGGCAGAGTGTATATCGTGCAATGGGTGCTTTAGAACCATGGGCTCCATCAGTGGTGTATACTGTGAAGCCAAGGGCAGGGGCAGAGGATAATCCGTGAAAATATCCCGCTACATGACCCCTTTTACAAAACAGGGCCTGGCCCTCGAGGGGCAGCCTGCCCCTCAACTGTATTTCCACCGACCCCTTGGAACCCTTACCGCTTTTAAAGCAGGATTTGTCCTGGATGTTGGAAGAACGGGCCTTTCCTCCGGAAAACAACAAGGGGGTTAGCGCCCCCGCCCCCATCTCCTGGGACAGGGGGTTTAGCGAAATACCACCGGTGCTTATCGCCCGGCTGATCTTACAGGCGCCGCAGGAATAGGGTCGATCCGGCCGGGAAAAATAACTAAAGGTCTAAACAGCCCCGGATTGGGGAAAGGATATCCCCCAAAATGCAGACGTAATCCGGCAGAAAAATACGACAAGGAGAGAGATAAAACATGGAAAAAAAGCCTACAAGGGAAGAAGCATTGGCACTCTTAAAAAAATACAATCAAAATGAAGCTTTAATTAAACATGCTCTGGCAGTAGAGGCGGTAATGGCCCAGTTTGCCGAAAAATTTGGTGAGGATGTTGAGAAGTGGCGTGTGATTGGGCTTATCCATGATATTGACTATGAAAAATATCCAGATGAACACTGCCACAAAGCCCGTGAAATTCTTGCGGAAGAGGGCTGGCCGGAAGAATATATCAGAGCAGTGCAAAGCCATGGCTGGAAAATTTGCACCGATGTGGAGCCCGTGGAAAGGATGGAAAAGGTCCTCTATACCATTGACGAGCTTACCGGCCTTATCACGGCCACAGTGCTGCTGCGCCCCAGTAAGAGCATCTTGGATTTAACAGCCAAGTCAGTGAAAAAGAAGTGGAAGCAAAAAGGCTTTGCCGCGGGTGTAAAGCGGGAAATTATTGAAGAAGGCGCACAACTTCTAGGGATGGATCTTAACGAAGTCATCGAAGAAAGCATTAAAGGGATGCAGAACGTGGCAGCTGAACTGGGCTTGAAGGGAAGCCTTTAAAGGAAAACTTTAAACAATCCGAAAAGGACGAGCTATAAAAACTGCCCGCAGGATAGTTTTGGCGTTCACGGAAGTAAGATATAAGGGGGGCTGGTTTTACCCATGGCTGAATTATATTATTATGATGAATTGAAACAAATTGGGGTAGATTATGCGGATAAAAAACAGGTTGAAGAATATGATGCCCAGATGCAAAAGTTCAGAGATATAAAAAAAGAGATAGAGGAAATTTCAACCGCTATTAATTTAAAGGCAGAACAGGTAATTGTTGAAATTGGCACGGGGACCGGAGAGTTTGCCATAGAAGCGTCTAAATACTGTATCAATATGGCAAACTACTTTAACAAGTTTTTAGCAACTTACATATGCACAAAGAAAAAAACCGGTTAGCATTCACTTTCTCTTTTATGTCTTCCAAAGTTCAAACCAGGCTGTTTCCGCATCTTCAGACCATAACTCGTCTTCGCGGGGAATGAGCTGGATTTCACCGTCAATTTCTTTCCACTCACCAATGGCCGAAGGGGTTACCTGTTTAAGAAACTCGGCTTTTTCCTGCGAAGTTAACAGGGCAAATTCCTCGGAAAGTCTTTTAACTTTAGGGGACATGAGCAAATCACCTCTAAACAAGTTTGCAAGATAATTTATCTTATTTTATGACATTTATTACGTTCTATTTCAAACCATTTTCAGGAAGCTTCGGCATCATTGAGAGTTAGCAGTTCGCTCATTAAAAACCCCGGGAAGCTAGCCATAGCTCTATTATAAGGCATGATAATAAATAATGCAAAGCGGGGGACGCTCCGGAAAAAGCTATCGTCGTCTCATATTGCTAAAGAGCCTTGATCTTGGAATTATATTCTTATAACTGCTGCCAGGGAGGCAAATTTATGCTGACGCATAAGTTTACATCAGAAGCTGTTGAGGCATGGAAAGCCGTCTATGATGAATACAGAGCGAAACTTTATCCAAATAGAAAAACAGCTTTAGAATTAATAAAATATCTTAAGCAAAAGTATCCGGTAACGGAGCAAACTGAAGAAAAATTAAGACAGGTTGTTGTGGGCAATGTGATACAAAACGAGTGTTATTTAAATAAACTGCCTAACGGCAAAACGCCTGTTGCAAAGGTGTTTTACGTCGAAAACACGGGATCAGGAAAGCTTCTTTATGAAAAACAAGATGATGAGTTCAAAGGATGCAAAATTATTGTTGGAGTAGAAATTGAAACAGTGTTTTGTATGGTTGAAGGAAGCAGCATGTTGTGGGATGAATTATTTGCTTTCAGAGGTTTAGACGACGATGATTTGAATAACTATTATTTGGTCGCAGAATACGTTGCTTGTCTGAAAAAATTTGATATGCTGGACAGCGTATTAACACGAACTAATTAGCAAAAAAAAAGAGGTGTAAAATATGGCTGAAAGCATGAAATGCTTTATTGAAAAAAATATGAAAAATTGTCCGTGTACTTACGAACCCTGCTCGCGGAAAGGCAAGTGTTGCGAGTGCATTACCTATCACTGGAAGCACCGTGAGCTGCCTGCCTGTTTGTTTCCGCCGGAAGTAGAAAAAACCTACAACCGTTCTCTGGATAAATTTATCAAGACATATAATCGTTAGGAAATAACCGGTTCAAATTCCTAGCTTAAATGTCCTCAAAATTAACTTGCCTCAGAAATTGCTTTAAATCATGATTATCTATCTGATTAAAAATATAATCCGGTGTACCTTGTGCTTCAATTTTACCTTTATTCAAAAAAACAATTCTTGAAGCAAAACGGCGAACAGCGTTAATTTGGTGAGTTACGATCAACATGGTTTGGCCTTCTTTTGCCAAATCTTTGATGGTTTCAAAAACTTCATGGGCAAGCTCAGGATCAAGAGAAGATGTGGGCTCATCAAAAATAATTATTTCAGGCTCCATAGCCAAGGCCCGGGCGATGGCAAGCCTTTGTTTTTGCCCGCCGGATAAACTATTGGGATACTGCTCAAATTTATCTAAAATATGCACCTTATTCAACAGATCTTTGGCTTTTTGAGCAGCAAGCTCCTTTTTCATTTTTAAAATTGTCCTCAAAGGCATACTTATATTTTGCCCTACAGTATAATGAGGAAACAGATTGAAGTTTTGAAAAACCATGCCGACTTTTCCATTGGTGCTTGCCGTATTTACTACCGGGACACCATCCAACAAAATCTCTCCGCCGCTTACCGGTTCCAAGCCCGCAATGCAGCGCACCAAGGTGCTCTTACCGCTGCCGCTCGCACCGATAATGGCCACAACTTCTCCTGATTCTACCTGCATATCTAACGAATGCAGGACTTTTATATCACCAAAGCTTTTTGACAAATTACTTATTTTAATCAGTTCACCCATATTGAGAGTCTCCTTTCCAGGCATTTCGCAAAAAAGGTTACCGAATAAGTCATTACAAAATAAATAATTGCCATGGTAATATAAATTTCGAAGGGATGATAGGTTTTGGCATAAATTTGATTGCCAAGCTTGGTCAGCTCTACCACCGGCAAAACCGAAATTAAGGAAGTTTCTTTGATCATCGATGAAAAGCCGTTCATAAAAGACGGAACAGCAATTCGTAAAGCTTGAGGCAAAATAATATGCATGGTGGTTTGAAGAGAATTATAGCCCAACATCGCCGATGCCTCATACTGTCCCCTGTCAACGGAAAGAATGGCGGCACGCACCACCTCGGACAAATAGGCACCGCTATTTAAGCCCATCGTTACAATCGAAGCTGTCATCGGACCTATTTTAATGCCGAAAGAGGGAAGACCATAATAAACTATAAAAAGTTGAACCAACAATGGCGTACCCCGGAAAAATTCAACATACGCCGCAAGCAGGAAATGAACAGCTTTGCAAAGCTTTCTGGTACGTAAGCTGCCGGCAATAATGGATAATATTATCGCCAAAATAAAACCACCGATGCCAACTTTCAATGTGATGGCAACAGCTTCCGGGAAAAGATTAAAATAAGGTGCTATCACCCAAAAATCCAAATTCCTCATACTAAAAAACCCCCTCTCCTCAAAAAAGAGCCTTAAAAGAAACTGCCTTCTTCGCCCCGGAGAACAACAGGACCCCTTCAAGGTATTCCTGTTTACGGAGCGACAGAAGGCCACCTATGGAATTAATTTGATGTTTTAAGGTATATCAGGTTTCTATAACCGTAAACAGCTACATATCACATTAGCTTTTGTTTTAATCAGCAGCCAGCCATTCTACAGCGATCCGGTCATATATGCCGTTTTCTTTTAATTCAGCAACGACTTCATTGATTTTATTAATCAAGCTAACCGAACCCAGTTTAGCTACAACAGCAAGGCCCACTTCTTGAAGAGGGTCATTGATAACCTTGAACCCGGGATTATTTTTAATTAGTTCATTGGCATAGGTTAAACTTACAACAACAGCATCAATTCTTCCGTTGGCAAGCTCTGCGAAAGCTTCAGCGTTTCTGGCATAGCGGTTAAGGGCGGCAACCTCAATCCCATGATTGGGCAGATCTTCGGCAGCATGTGCAGCAGAGCAGGCATCTTGCACTCCAACTATTTTGCCGGCTAAATCTTCTTTGCTTTTTATATCATTGTTATCAGAACGTACAACAATAACATCAGACATCACATAATAATTTTCACTAAGTTCAACAGCGTCAGTTGCTGCTGTTGCTTCTTCAGGGGACATAGCAGATATAATAACATCAAAATCGCCGTTGTTTAATCCGGCAATCAGGCCTTCCCATGGTGTATTGACAAATTCAGCCTCGATGCCTAATTCTTCAGCGATTGCATTTGCCAAACCGGGATCAAAGCCAACAATTTCACCGCTTTCGTCAATACTTTCAAACGGAGGATACTCAGGGCATAAACCAACACGTAAAACGCCTTTGTCAAGGACTGTTTGCAAAGAAGCGTCTACTTCATCAGCTTCTTCCCCGTAGCCGGCGCTTTCATCAGTACCACCGCAGCCTGCCAGAACAAATACAGACAAAACAAGAAACAGAACCATCGCTAAAAACTTAAATCTTTTCAAATCGTCTCCCCCTTTATTTTTGATGATGTTATGTATAAACAACGGGCTTGCAGAATCAACCGCAAAAAAAGCCCGGTTCCCGGGAAAAGTTATAAATTTAAAAAACAAGCCTCGGGATTACTCTCATCAACCGCGATAAACCTAACACTTACGCCTGTTTCCAAAAGCATTTCCTGCAAAATATCCATCATCACGCCCGCTTCATTCAAAATATCAAGAGAAGCAATCTTTGCAGGCAACTCAAAACCCTCGCCAATTTCTCCGCCCCAATTTCCGGTGCAAGTATAATTAACCCCGCAAGTAGGGCTGCCGTCTACGCCGATTACCGCTGCTATTTCATAACCGTTTTCGGAAAAATCCAACACTTGCTCTACAATAGGTTTCAGCAAGCTGCGGCATTTAGAGCGAAACCCGGGAAAATTCAATTGGTTCTTGACCTGCCCCCAGCGATTGATACCAAAACAGCTTTGCTCTACGCAAGGCAGTTGGATTATGCCAAAACCGCTACTTAGCAATCCTGTTACAATCTGCTTGCAGCCGGCGGGCACTGTGGCAAGACCGTAAACCTTTGCATTTACATTTAAAATGCAATGTGCCAACAAAACAATTTTTTTGTTTCTTTTCAAAATTACACCACCCGCTTCCCCTGTTAACCTCATAAATCTTAAACCATCCCTTTTTGATTGTCTAATAGAAGTAATCTATTTGTTTGGGTATTAATATAAAGAATATCTATTAAAGCAGTAAAAAACTAAGCGTTTCACCAGCCTTGGTTCAGATGTAAAAGGATATTTGCCGCACTTGACGAATATTGAGGTTAATAATCTCTTTTTATATAATTATAAGACTATGATTATTAAAGAAATAAAGGCAAAAACCATACTTTCTGCATCCAAGGTATACGATTGGACAATTAACCCGTATGTGGGCTGCCAGCATGCCTGCTCATATTGCTATGCACGTTTTATGAGAAGGTTTGCGAAGCACAGGGAACCATGGGGAACATTTGTCGATGTCAAGATAAACGCAGCCGATCTGCTTGGTAGAGAGATAACGAGGAAAAATCCCGGGAAAATATGGGTAAGTGGTGTGTGCGACCCGTACCAACCTCTGGAGGCAGAATATAAAATAACCAGGCAGTGCCTGGAAATACTGGCACAAAATAAATGGCCTGTAATAATTCAAACACGTTCTCCGTTAGTTCTAAGGGATATTGATATTCTGAAAGAAATGCAAGCTTTGGAAGTAGGCCTTTCAATTACAACGGCAGAAGAAGACATAAGAAAGCTATTTGAGCCTAGTGCACCGCCAATAATGGAAAGAATAAAAGCATTGGATGAGTTGCATCAGGCCGGCCTTAAGACTTACGCTATGATTGCACCAATGCTTCCGGGAGCGGATGGCCTAGCGGAACTCCTTAAAGGAAAAATTGATTATCTGATAATTGATAGAATGAATTATCACTATGCCGACTGGATATACCGGAAATACGGTCTGGAAGATAAACTCACTGACCGGTTCTTTCATCTAACCAGGAATAAACTGGAAAATATTTGTAAATAAAAGATAAGGACAAGATATTGATAAAAAAAATCCCGCGTGCCTTTCAGGTACTAATAATGGAGGCCTCGGCTATGGAGGTATTCTTTTGGATAGTTGACTTGCAAATTCCATTTATGATGATTGTTATTGGCCTGATTTTTCGCAAATGGGCTCCAAAGAAAATCAATTCTGTTACCGGTTATCGAACCAAAAGATCAATGGCTTCTCAAGAAGCCTGGGAATATGCCAACCGCCGTTTTGCAGAATTATGGCTAAAGATAGGTTGTTTGCTGTTAGCACTTATTATTTTAATTAAACTGCTGTTTCCGTTTAATTCGGCCAAGCTGTCTCTCATCATAAACTTATGCGTGGTTGCAATCATGTTACTTAGTACCCTTATTGTTGAAAGGGAACTGAAGGAAAAATTCAACTACTAAGCTATAATACATAATTTCCCGTACCCTTTTGCTTAATAACATCTTACATGGCCCCGGCAGTTCTGCTGCCGGGGCTGCTTTTATTAAACGATGAGACACTTTTGAGAAAAATTTCACATTGTGGAATTAAATTTCAGAAATAAAAAGGAAGGGGCCTTTTAATAGAATATGTAATGGAATATTTTATCATAATATGAAATTTTGCCGCTCTCCATCTTAAAGGACTCAAAAGCGCTCCCGAGAATGACAGCAAGAAAAAGAAATAGTTCCGGCTGCCATCGACGAAGAAGGCATTGAGAACATGGCCGAGTTCGGCCATCTCTGTCGTACAGATTATTACACGATGAAATACTCTTGAACAAAAATTCACTTTGTGGAATCACATTTCATAAAGATTATGAAAAACAGGGTACGTAATGGAACAATTTATCATGATACGGAATTTGCCGCTATTGTTTGCTGTAAAGACGAAAAAGAAAATGAAATAATCGTTTCCGATGAACATTGCTGCTGTAGTTTTAGCCGGCGGCTATTCTTCCCGCATGGGAGCTTTCAAACCATTGTTAAAGTCTTCTGGCAGTGCTTAAGCCACTGCAGGTGAGGGTAATTACAAATAGAAGATTGCCGTTCTATTCTGGAGAGATATAAATGAAATCGCGGAAAATCTATTGGAGATTAAACTTATCATTGGTCAGTTAAACGCCATTGTAAACGGTGAGGACCGCACTTTGGATGCTGAACCCTTTCTTAAGCCGGAAATCAACAGGACAATGGTGCCTATACGTTTTATTGGTGAAGCTTTTGGCGTAGAGGTAATATGGGTGGATGAAAGAAGGCAGGTTGTGCTTAAAAAATCAGAAAAGATCATTATCCTTACGATTGATTCAGATAAAATGCTGGTTAATAATAGTGAAAAAGTTTTGGATTGCCCAGCAGAGATGCTGCCACCGGGAAGGACATTTGTACCCCTTCGCTTTGTAAGCGAAAATTTGGGTGCAAAAGTGTTTTACAATACTGATAAAAGAGAAATTACAATTGTAAAGTAATTTCTTAATAATAAATAGTAAGGATTGGCATATGGGCTTAGAATTAAGTATCTTTTAAATTCCTGCCGTAAAATAAAAATTATGCAGGATTTTGTCGAGAAAATGAAGAATATAAATTCTCGAAGTAAAATAAGAAAAATCTAATAGTAAGAAATATATGCTATTGGATTTTTTTATTTGACAGGTGAGAAAAGACAATGAAACATATTATTCATACCACAATAATATTCATCTTTATAACAATATGTATTACAAAAGTAGCAGCAGAAGAAAATAATTTTGAGCAGAAAATACAACATACAAATGAGCATAATCACATTAATGTAATTTATACTAGAAACAATATAGAGATGATCTCAATAAGAGACATAGCAAAGATATTAAATACACAAATTACATGGTATGAAGAAAGTAGAATAATTAAAACTCCTAATTTTAATATTTGCTTAATAGATAAAAAATATTTTAACGGGGAAAATGTCTTTAATTTTAAGCACGTAGATATCCATCACAATGGTAGAACATTTTTAACCTTAGCAGATATAGAAAATATATTTAACATAAGGATAAATTTAGAACAAAAAATATTGAATAAAGAAGATAAGGAGCTGAAATTAAGCGTAGATGATTTAACACAAATTTATTACAAATATTCAGACAAAGTACATAAATTAATACCTATTTTAATGTATCATGTAATAGATGAAATGCCTTCCGAAGGCCTGGAGGGATTATTCACATCACCAGATAAATTTAAAGAGCAATTAGATTGGCTAAAAAGCAGCGGATATAATACAGTAACAATGAAAGAAGTTCTGGATCATTGGAATTTAAGTCAACCAATATTAGAGAATCCTATCGTTTTAACTTTCGATGACGGGCGTCTAGACGGATACACTACCGTCTTACCTCTATTAATTGAAAGGGACATGGTAGGTTCTTTTTATATCATGCCAAAATTCGTAGGTTCATAACATCCATATGACAGAAGAAAATCTAAAGGAGATGAGCAGGTATGGTATGGAAATAGATTCTCACTCATATTCTCATGCTAACTTAACGGAAATATCTGATGAACAGTTAAAAAGAGAGATATACGACACAAAAGAATATTTAGAAAACCTATTAAACATAAACTCTAGAGTATTCTGCTATCCTTACGGAAAAACAAACTATAGAGTAATTGAAGAATTAAAAAAATACGGGTATGAAGCAGCACTAACTACGCTTTATGGGCGGGCAGACATTAATCAAGATAGCTCATTAGCCCCTTAACTCATTTGGACAAGTAGTCTTAACTTGGTAAAATATTATAGGAGGGAGATCCAAATGAGTAAACGGAGGCAACATTCAATCGAGACGAAGCTGAAGGTTGTCAAAGAGGTATTAGAAACCGGTAA
>JAAYFF010000027.1 GCA_012728375.1 Bacillota bacterium
ACGAACTTAGCAGAGCGTTAAAAATGATTGGTTTTGAGATGGAGATTTTCATAAATCCAAGGTCTCCATAGACTACTTACTTCATCTGTGGAAAAATTATCAGAGCTTTTTAATATTCAGGGGTGCGGAAGATAAGTTATAACAAGAAATGCGTCTATTTCTTAGAGATAGACGCATTTTATTTTCTCAACCGCTGCTCAGGAGAATCGCAGCAGAAAATCGCATCTATGATTTTTTGCATTAGCCTTTTATTTTCTTTACGGTTTTAAGATTAAATTAAGGTTGGCTAAATTAAGAGTTAAGACGGCATTGATATTATTTTGTCAGGTATCAATTACTCATCTAGGAGGGCCGAAACAGTGGAACAATTTGTTATTGAAACGAGGGGGTTGACCAAAAAATTCAATAAGTTTGCTGCCGTGAAGGATCTAAACCTTAGAGTACCAAAGGGTGCTTTATACGGTTTCCTCGGCCCAAACGGTGCCGGAAAATCTACCACCATCAGGTTGCTTTTGGGATTAATCAAGCCGACCAAAGGGACAATACATTTGTTTAATCAGGACCTAACGAAACACCGCCTGGAGATTTTAAGCAGGGTTGGATCAATAGTAGAGGCACCGTCTTATTACGAACATTTAACAGCATACGAAAATCTGGAAATAACCAGAAAGATACTGCAGCTGCCCAAAAATGAAATTGACAAAGCCCTGGAAATCGTTAAGCTCTCAAAATGGAAAAACCAAAGGGTAAAAAATTTTTCCTTAGGAATGAAACAAAGGCTGGGCATCGCCCAATTTTTAATGGGGAACCGGGAGCTTTTGATCTTGGATGAGCCTACTAACGGGCTGGACCCGGCAGGGGTGCGGGAAATACGTGAGCTTATTATCAGTTTGCCGGAAATGATGAATGCCACCGTATTAATCAGCAGCCATATTTTAAACGAAGTCGAACTGATTACCGACCATGTCGGCATCATCCATCGGGGAAAGTTGTTATTCCAGGGGACTCTGGCAGAACTGAAAGTAAGGGGCAGAAACGAAATCGTCATCAAAGCAAATCCCCTGCACAAAGCAGTAGAATTTTTAAAAGGAAAAGGCTACGCCGTTGCATTAAAGGGGATAAGCTTTACCTACCCGGAAGGGACATCAATCTGGAAGCGTTGAATCGGGAATTGGTGCTGAGCGGTTTTGGGGTATCCCACTTGAGTGCAAGTCTTGGCAATTTGGAAGATATTTTTTTGCAATTAACAGGGGGGGTAGACTAATGGGGGAGTATTTCCGTTTATTAAAAGGGGAATTTCTCAAACAAAAAAAGAGTTTTATCTGGCCTGTGGTTGTTTTAACACCTTTATTGGGGGCATTCCTTAGTTTTTGTAACCTTTTCTTTCGCTATGATTATCTGATGAGCTTAGAGCACAATCAAGGACACAATTCCTGGCAGCTGTTACTTAACCAACACCACTTTATCTGGGCTTTCTTATTATCATTAGTTGCTACTATAATAGCCTCTCACGTTCATTATCTGGAGTATAGGTCAAACAGCTGGAAACAAGCTCTGGCACTGCCTGTTTCCCGGGCGAATACTTATTTAGCCAAATGGTCAGTAGTTCTAATTTTAAATACGCTGATGATTTCAGGAAACAGTATCTACCTGGTAGCTGTCGGAAAGGGAATGGGATTTACCGAATTACTGGATGTAAATTTGTTCTTAAACTATACAGCCTACCAGATATTGGCCATCACCAGCTTAATAGGTATCCAAAGTTGGTTGAGTACCAGCTTGAACAATGCTAATGTGGCCTTAGCCATCGGTTTTGTGGGTGTTGCCTCTTCCCTGTTTTTTGCCCAGTCCGAACAGTTAGCCAAATTTCTTCCTTACGCCCATATGATTTATACCCTGCCTGATCCTACTATTAATAACGCTATTGCTCTGTACTATGGTCTAACATTTGGCTTAATTTTCTTGGGGTTTGGCATTATGTTTTTCAAAAGGAAGGAAATCTATTAGGAGCAATTAAAAGAAAATTAAAGAATACAGAGGGAGGGATATAATGAGAGATATTGTAGCCGCCGAATTGCTGAAACTGAAGAATTCCAAAATATTATGGATTGTCATCTTAGCACCTGCCTTTATGGTCATGCAAGGTGTCATTAACTTGGTTCGCTATTACGACTTATTCACTGGGCAGGGGCAAAACGTTTGGGAGCAGCTTTATACTCAAAGCATGATTTTTTATGTCATGATCCTTTTCCCTGTGCTAATAAGTGTTGTCATGACTTTAGTAACTCGCATTGAAAATACCCATTACGGCTGGAAGCAGTATCTAAGCTTACCGGTCAAAAAAGAGACGGTCTATACAATTAAGTTTGTCACTGCTTGCGGACTTGTTTTTGTGAATTTATTAGCATTGATTATAAGCATGCTCATAGCAGGTCTTTTCCTTGGGGTTGAAGGAAACTTACCTTATCAAAGCCTCATTGGCCGGCCCATGGCCACCTATTTAGCTGCCCTGCCCATTATGGCCATTCTGTATGTTTTAAGTATCCGCTATACCCAGATGACTGTTCCTTTAGGAATTGGCATTGGATTGGCATTACCGGCCATGGTGGTGGCTAACTCAAAGTACTGGATTATTTATCCCTGGACATATCCTATTATGGCTGCTTTAGGTGGAACCATGGAGATATTTAGAAAAGGGCATTTAGTTTATCTCACCAGTATAATACTGTTAATTGTTGTCTTCATATATGGGGTCAGAAACTTCAGTAAAAGTGATATTGTATGATGTTGTTTAGGAGGTGATCCTGCTGTTAGGTGTGGAAATGGACGATTTAAAGGATAAAAAAATTTTATTGGTGGATGATGAGGTTGACATTCTCAACTTATTGGAAGCTGTTCTCATTAAAGAAAACTTCACTAACATTTATAAAGCTACTTGTGGTTATGAGGCTATCGAAATGGCTGGAAAAATTAAACCTGATATTATAGTCCTGGATATCATGCTGCCGGATATTGACGGTTTTCAGGTATGCAGGTAGTTAAGGGAAATAACTTTTGTCCCGATTATCTTTTTGTCGGCCAGGGATGAGGATGTTGATAAACTTTTGGGGTTAGGTATCGGGGGAGACGACTATATTACCAAACCTTTCAGTCCCAGAGAAGTGGCCTTTCGGATTAAAGCCCATTTCCGCAGAAGCGAGTATCTGGCTTTACAAAGCCGGTCTCAGGGAAATACTGAAATAACCTTTGGAGATATTGTAATTAATAAGGAAAAAGGGGAAATCAGGAAACAAGGGAAGATAATCCCTTTAACAGCAAAGGAATACAGCCTTCTTTTGTATTTAGCCGAAAATGCCAATAAGATCCTGAGCAAAAATAAGATCATAGAGAGAGTATGGGGCTACGATTATGAAGGTTATGATAATACCTTAATGGTTCATATCAGACACCTGCGGCAGAAGCTTGAGGATGATCCGGCGAATCCGAAATATATCATTACCATTAAGGGCTTGGGTTACAAGCTGGTGACAGAGGATAGAAAATGAAGTGGAAAATTTTGCTTAGATATTTCTCAATTCTGATATTGTCTGTGGCGCTTGTCTTTCTCATTAACCTTTATTTAGCCTTTAGATTTACTGAGCGGGGGCTATGGGGCAAAACGAGGGAGTTCACCTTGAATTTTCAACAACATATTTTCACTGAAGGAGGACAACCTGCCGTTTCCCAGGCTGGTATAGATGCTCTTAGGAGTTATCAGGCCTGGATACAAATTCTTGACAAAGAAGGTTATGAAGTTTATAGTTGGAACAAACCGGCAGATGCCCTGGAACATTATTCTCCCAGTGAAATGGTATTTTACAATATTTACACCGGTGCCATAGAAGACTGCACCACCTTTTGCGGTACAGCCGTAATTGACGGATATAAATGGAGTTATATCATCGGATTTCCCATGCAATGGGTAGCAAAATACAGTTTTGTCTATTCGTCGAAGGCCTTTGTATCATATCTTTTAGTAATGTTGGCCACTTTCCTGGTTGTGCCGATTATCGTATTCATAGTCATGGGATATATATTTGGCAGAAGTCTGGCTAACCCGGTTCTGCAAATCATCGAAGGTATTCAACAGCTGGCCGGAGGGGAGTATGATCGCCGGTGGCCGGAAAAAGGGTTGTACCATGAAGTCTATGGCAGCTTGAACAATCTGGCTGATACCCTAAAGAAAAACGAATCTATGCGGCAAAATATAGAGAAAATGAGGGAAGAATGGATTCAGAACTTGTCTCATGACTTAAAAACTCCTTTAGCTTCCATAAAAGGATACGGAGAATTAATGGCTGATGACCATTACCAGTTAACCGAACAAGAAATGAAAAGCTTTGCAAACATGATCAAACAGAAAGCACAATATATGGAGGAGCTTTTGGAGGACCTAAAGTTAACGCAAGTATTAAAGAGGGGATTAATCCCTTTAAATCGCCGGAATGAAGACTTGGTAGCTTTACTGAGAGACATTACTATTGAGGTCTTAAATAACCCTCGCTACGAGAATCGAAAAATATTTTTCACCCCTCAACAAGAGCACATTGTTTTTCCATTTGCTAAATCTCTAATGCAAAGAGCTTTTGCCAACCTCATTTATAACGCTATTGTTCATAACCATGAGGATACGGAAATTCACATTCGTATTAACAAAGCAGAACGCATTTACGTGAAAATACAGGATAACGGAAAAGGTATCGCCCAGGATGAGCTGGACAATTTGTTTCAACGATACTACAGAGGCACCAATACGGATGAAAATCATCAAGGGTCTGGTCTTGGACTGGCTATTGCCAAAGAGATCATTGAAATCCACGGCGGCACTATTGAAGTTAAAAGCACTTTAGGCGTTGGAACTCTGGTGACAGTGACGTTTTAAGATAACCATTTTATAAGGAGATGATAAGATGGATAAAGTTAATCTTGCACAAAAATTTGGTCAGTTCAATGAGCACTGGAGCCCAAAAATTGTCGGGGAAATCAATGAATCCTATGTTAAGATTGCAAAACTGAAAGGCGAATTTGTTTGGCATCATCATGATAAAGAAGATGAAATGTTTTTCGTCATTAAAGGTAAATTAATTGTGCGATTTAGAGATAAGGATATTCAACTCGAAGAAGGAGAATTCTTAATTATTCCCAAGGGAGTGGAACACTTACCCGTTGCTCCGGAAGAGGTGTGTGTCATGTTAATAGAACCGAAATCTACGGTAAATACTGGGAACATAAAGAATGATCGAACAATTGATAGCTTAGAACGCCTGTAGGAGGCGCATTTTTCTTTTTTTGCACCCGTGGTGATGCCGTGTGGGTTTAAGGGGTAAGGGGCTGCCGGCACTTTTTAGACCTGCTTTTGCCGGCCGGTTTCTGTCAATAAAAGAAATAATAACAACCCAAAACCCGGCAGGAAAAATACCATGAGCGAAGCAACCGGTACAAAAGGTTCTTCCACGGCGAAATGGGTGACTGCCGCGGTAAAAAACCCAAAAAGGAGCATTCCTGTTGATATGCCGTAGAGCGCGGCACGAATCTTGTTCATGGCATACCTTTTACTTGTTTCCCTGGTCAACACGCTGTAGGTGAGCAATGCTCCGCCGGCAACAATGAAGATTGCGCTGCCTGTAACCTCTACACCGGAAGAGCCCATCAAGTATTGCATTGCCGTTACAAATATGCCGAATAAGATAAGCAACGCTCCGGCGACGATGCCGGCCGCGGAAATGCGTGCCGTCATCGTGGAGTAGACTGCTTGCTTTGCGGTATCCTGGCCGAGTTGGCGCATATCATCTACCAGCCCGCTCAGGTCGCCCATGGAAATTATGGCTTCTTTTAGGGCCTGTTCTTCGTCCATGCCGCGTGCTCGATAATCCGCGGTTTTTTCTCTGATATTTACAGCCAGCTCTTCCTTCAGTTCAAACAGTTGTTGAGTTGCTCCCACACCGGAAAAGAGTTTGTCAATGTACGCCCATATTTTTTTGTCCAGGTGATTTTTAATTTTTGACATTATCCCAGGCCTCCTTTGATTAGTTTGTCTAAAATATCTTTGGCAAAGTCCCAGTCTTTTTTGGTTTGTTCGTAAAATTCCCTGCCCTTAGCGGTGATGCGGTAGTACTTGCGCCTGCCGCCCTGTGTTTCATCTCCCCAGTAGGAGACAATATAACCATCCTGCTCCAGCCGGCGGAAGGCAGAGTATAAGGTTGCTTCCTTTAATTCGTACTGGTTTCCGCTTAGCTCTATGATCTTTTTATAGATCTCGTATCCATAACTGTCACCCTGGCGGAGCACGTTCAGTATTATCGTGCCGGTATGGCCGCGGATGAGGTCCGTAGAAATTATGGCTTTCACAGTAGTTCACCTCTTGCTATACAAGGTAACACATAATACTATGTCTGTCAATGTAAAATTCTCCGCATGGCCGCGGAAGGAAAAGATTAAATTATTCAGGTTTTTGTAGAAGATTTCATTCAATTATTGTAAGATAGTAATAATCCCTGAAGCCGGGGCTTTGTTGCGTTTTCCTTTGTTGCGCCGTAATTTGCTTCGCAGCTCTTACCAGGCAAATAATTGAATTGCGGCTCTAAAACATTAATTAATCAATTAATTGGGCGGTGTATTTTAATGGTCATGCTCTTTTTATACGCGCTTGCGGTAGCTTTCTCGGGTGCCATGATGCCCGGCCCCTTGCTGACATATACGATCAGGCAAGCATTAAATACCGGCCCCTACTCAGGATTCATTATTATAACCGGGCATGCTATACTTGAAATTATTGTGGTTATATTGATATTTTTGGGTTTCGACACTGTTCTGCAATCCAACTCCGTCCAAATCAGCATTGGTATAATTGGTGGATTATTGTTGGTTTACATGGGTTCGGATATGATTTTAGCATCTTTGAAAAATTCTATTAAGGTTGAATTAGACAATAACAAAGCCGGCGCAAGAAATATGTTGCTTTCCGGCATTGTCATCAGCGCAGCCAATCCATATTTTTTTTTATGGTGGGCTATTATCGGTTTGGGTTTTCTCATACAGGCCTATAAATCGTTTGGTGTTGCCGGAGTATTAGCGTTCTTTTTAGGGCATATTTCAGCTGACTTTATATGGTATGGGGCAATTTCTATCATCGTAGGCAAAACGCGTAAATTCATTAAGGAGAAATTATATCGTTCCGTCATTGCCGCGCTTGGCTGTATATTGATTTTCTTCGGCGGCAGTTTTTTTTACAAAGCAGCCGAAATCTTGTTCTAATTTATTAGCAGCACCGGAACCAAACAATTTTTTTTTCGTCTTTCTAGACGGGGTGTTTTGAATGTTCCGGGAAAAACTGCTGGGGATGACCATTATTGTATTACTGGCTCTGACGCTCTTTGTGCCTGCAGCCGGGGCGCGCCTCGCTGCAGGGGGGCCTGAAGCCGTTATTACCAATTCCACGCTTATTTTGACCGGGAAAGTCATTAAGAGCTACGGAGCTGAAGAAGAAAGAACCTTTACTGTTGCAGTAGGACGCGTTCTTAAAGGGGAATATGCTGAGCCGGAGATAAAGTTTACAGCAAAGAAAAACCATGTTTACGGTTGGGTCAATATCCGCACTCTGCCGGAAAAGAATACGGAACTTCTTCTCTTCTTGCGCTGCGATGAAAAGGGTAACGCAGATTTCGCCTTTGACCTGAACTGCATTGCTATTATTGAGGAAGAGCAGATAACGGGTTTAATAGGCGGCAGCAACGTTGGTATTAATGACCAGCATTGGCAGATCGAGGATTACCTGCAGGCATACAATGATTTTTTGCATAATGCTGAGCAGGCCGGTAAACGGGCAGAA
>JAAYFF010000028.1 GCA_012728375.1 Bacillota bacterium
ATTCAGATGTGTAGGTGGTTTCGATATTTCCTCCCGTAGGTTATACCCTGCGTATGAATACTCATTACCTTCCAAGAGCAAACTTTGTCATTCTTCACTGCTCACGAGCAAACTCGCTTGTCATTTTCTCATTTTTTATATCTTTTTTTATATTTTTTAAGGTAATAAAACCCGAGAGCAAACTTTGTCACTACAAGGGAAGAAACAGCGAGAAGCCTTGCAACAACTACATTTCATCACGAGCAAACTTTGTAACTACGTGAGCAAACTTATTTGTAACTGGACAAAAATTTTCGGTGCTAAGTCGCAAAGACTGGCTGGCGTTATGCCGGCCTTTTTTGTATTATCCGGGAATATTTCAAAAATCAAGCATTCGCGCCGAGGATAAAATAGAAAATGGGGATATCTTGGTAGTTGTCAAACAGTTAAAAGTCTATTATAATGAAATTACAGAAGAGGGCTGATACGTCAAACTTGGAGAAGGTTGAATTATGCTTATTGCTGATTATTTAAAAGAAAAAATTAAAAATGGTACCGTGCATATTACCTTGATTGACCCGATGAAGCAGTCAGCCGAAGTTGCCGGGAGGTTGGCCCTTACTGCCCAGGAAGTGGGCAGCGATCTAATTCTGATAGCCGGCATAAACGGACTATCACAAAAAAGCCTCCTGGAGACAGCAAATGTAATTAAAGAAAAGATTTCCATCCCAGTGGTTTATTCTCCTGCCGGTGCCGAGGCGCTTTGTTTTTCCGTTGATGCTTTGTTATTTTCCAGTCTTTTAAATGCCCGAAACAGCAATTTTGTCAGCGGAGGCCAATCAAGAGCAGCAATTATTTTAAAAAGAATGGAAATTGAAACCATTCCCGTTGGATACTTGCTCATCGAGCCGGGCATGAAAATCGGGGAAGCAAATGATATAGATCTGATTGCCAGAGACAATTATTGGCTGGCAGCCAGCTATGCTGTTACAGCCGAGCTTTTCGGAATGAATTATATCTATTTAGAAGCCGGCATCAGCGCTACCCAACCGGTTCCTGCGGGCATGATACGAGCCGTCAAAAAGGAGCTTTCCATTCCTATCATTGTGGGGGGCGGGATCCGCACGGCTGTTGACGCACGCCGGGTCAGGCAGGCGGGGGCAGATATCGTTGTCACAGGAACAATTATAGAAAACGCCGGTTATCGCGAGCGGCTGCGCTCTATTCTCAGCGCTTTAAAAGATTAAATTATTGAATATATTGAAACAATTAAAACCTTACAGACTAAGTTAGGCAAACATAATAATTTTGTGAACCATCTTTAGCAAAAGATGGTTTTTTTATTGAGTTTTTTGCAAGCTAATTTAAGGCAAAAGGGAAAAGTCATACCTTGCCAAATCTTCGTTAAAATTATAAAATTGATGCAGGAATTAAAAAATGGGAGAGTAAAGTTATGAAAAAAATATATCAAGAAATTTTTAAACTGGCGCGTCCATACCTGGCAGTAAGAGAAAATCAGTTTCATACAGAAATTTGTTACGATTATGCCGTTAAATTGCTCAATTATTACGGCGGAAGGGAGGATATTGTCCTCCCCTCCATAATTTTACACGACGTTGGATGGAGCGCGCTTCCGGATGATAAAATTTATCTTGCTTTTGGCCCGAAAAACCCTGATAAAAAACTAAACCGGGTTCACGAAATTGAAGGAGCAAAAATTGCGGCAACTATTTTACGCCAATTGTCTTTTAAAAATGAAGACTGTTTAGAAATATGCCGCATCATCGAAAATCACGATTCAGGTAAAAATCCTGCCAATCTTGAAGAGAGACTGGTTAAAGACGCAGACAAACTCTGGCGTTTTAACCCCGATGGGTTTAATACTGATTACAGGCGTTTTGATATTGCACCTCTACAGTACTGGGATTATCTTTCCGTTAATAGGGAAGAGTGGCTGTTTACCGATTATGCCAAGTCGCTGGCTGCGGAAGGGCTGGAAAAAATCAGGACAAAACTTCTGGAAATAAGTATCTAAAAACCGGAGGCAAAGTTCGTTTTTTTTATCTTATTTTAGGCCATATTATTTAGAAAATGGGGTAATAATATGAACATATGATGGCAAAGAATTTTTGCGAGGGAGCGGTTTTTTTGGCGGAAGCGCCGACACTGGTAAAGAATGTTGTGGAAAAGGCAAAACCTCCGGGATTGATTTCAAGTATATGCAGTTGCCCTGGGAAAAAAAGTAAGCTCTGGAGCTATTTTCTGGCTTTGCGCCCCTGGTCATTTACCATGACGGTTATCTCCGTTGCAGTGGGCAGTATTATGGGGCTGCTGCTGCAGGGCGCGTTTTCTTTCGGTTTGGCTTTGCTTGTTCTAATTGGTATGATAGCCATTCACGGAGCAACGAATCTTCTAAACGATTACTTTGACACCATTTATGGAGTGGATAAACCCGGGGCCCCCACGACGCTTTACCGTTTACATCCCATTGTGAGCGGTCTTTTTTCTCCCAGGCAGGCGCTGCTCTTTTCCCTTGTCCTTTATAGCGTTACAGCACTAATCGCTATTTACATTGTCGGATTCAGGGGGTGGCCAATTGCAGCCTTAACCATAACCGGGGGATGCGCCAGCGTGGCCTATACTGCAGGTCCCATTAAATACAAATATCGGGGAATGGGTGAAATTTCGGTGTTTCTGATGTGGGGACCGTTGATGACCTTGGGGTCCTACTTTGTGCAGACCGGCGTCTTTGAGGGAGCAGTAAAGGTTTTGTTTGTATCACTGCCCCTGGGCATGCTGGTTGCAGTGGTCCTGCTGGCCAACAATCTAAAAGATCTGGCCTACGATTCAGAAATGAAAATTAATACGCTTGCCGTCCGGCTGGGCCCGGCAAGGTCCTTAAAACTTTTTGCCTGGCTAATCTTTGGTGCGTACTTTTTGAGCAGCCTGGAAATATTCTTTGGTTACCTTTCCTGGTGGGCAATAGCAATTTTTTTCTCGCTCCCTCTGGCTCTACATCTGATTTATGTTTTCAATAAAGACGCGGGAATACCTCCTGACGCGGACCCGAGGACAGCAAGGCTGTCAACGGTTTTCGGCCTGCTCGTTATCTTTTCGCTTCTTACAGGCTACTTCATCCCCTTTCCCTGAAAAAAGGGGAATGGTTGCCTTTTTTTGCGGTTTTGTAACCAGGTGCATTGCTGTAACTCCTCCCAGGTATGGCTTGGTGAAAATGTTTTCAAAACCTGCTTCCTTAAAAATTGCCATCAGCGCTTTATAATCTGGAAAAGCCCAAGTTGATTCCTGCAGCCATAGATACCCTGCCGCGTTTCCGGTTAGCAGCCCGCCCAGATATGGTACGGCATAGCGCATGTACAAGTAATACAGTTCTTTAAAAACCGGTATGGAAGGTCTTGATGTTTCCAGGCAGGCCAGTATGCCCCCGGGCTTTAAGACGCGGCGGACTTCTTTTAAAGCGTCCGCATAATTGGAGACATTGCGCAAGCCAAAGCATATTGTCGCATAATGGAAAGATTCGTCTTCAAAAGGAAGATCCCTCACATTCCCGCATAAAAAAGTAACATTGTCTACATGGGACTTTATTTGTTTTATTTTTGCTTTTTCCAGCATTTTCTCGCTAAAGTCAAGTCCATATACTTCTCCTCCCGGGCTTATTTCCTGCGCCATGGAAAGGGTCAGCTCCCCGGTCCCGCAGCAGAGATCAATTACCCTTGTTCCTTTTTTCGGTTTCAGCGTTTTGATTAAATCTTTGCGCCAGCTATTGTGCAGGAAAAAACTGATGAGCGAGTTCACCAGATCGTATCTCTCCGAGATGGATTCGAAGAGCTGACGGTTTTTTTCTTCTTTTGTTGAAAACAAGCCAACTTCCCCCTTACCGGCAAAAGACCTTGACAGTCTTATTCTTTACAAAATTTGTAGAATATTTCCCGGGAAAGTATTTGCTTAAATAAAGTTAAATAAAGGGTTAGAGGTAAAAAAGCAGGCCCGCTGCTGCGGCGAGGACGATTAAAAGGAGGGGGTGAATTCCGGTAAACATGAGCAGAAGGAGACAGGTGCCGGAAATCAGGTAGCTTTTCAAGTCAAGCATAGCTTCTTTGCCCAGGACGAACGCGGCCAGGGCGATAAGTGAGATTACAGCGGGGTGTATCCCATCCAGAACCCCCTGCAATCCTTTTTTTTCCCGGTAACGGGCAGCAAGCCAGCCGGCAGGAAGAACGAGCAGCAATGAGGGGAAGATAACCCCTGTAGTGGCCACGACTGCCCCCCCCAGTCCAGCCATCCTGTACCCCACAAAAGTTGCCGCATTGATGGCTACGGGGCCCGGAGTCATTTCCGCCAGGGCGATGATGTCGATAAATTCCGAGGGGTTCAGCCAGCCGTGGCTCTGCACAATTTCAAATTCCATGAGCGCGAGCATGGCATAACCTCCTCCAAAGCCAAAAAAACCAATGCGAAAAAAGGAAAGAAAAAGCCCGAGTAGCAATAAATTCACTCTTCTGCGCTCCCTTGCCGATTTTTTAAATAAGGCTTGACAAAACCCGCCAGCGCTCCGGCAACAATGACTGCAAGGGGGTGAACGTTGAAAAGAAGCAAAGTCCCGAGGAAGAGCAGAAAAAGGAGAAAGGTATGGCGCTGTCTGAGAGTCCCCTTTCCCAGCTTTATTGCTGCTGAAATAATCAGTGCCACCACTGCCGGGCGAATCCCCTGGAACGCAGCCTGAACAGCCCTGTTTTCTCCGTACCCCCAGAGGTATGCGGCAATAATCATGATAATAAGAAAAGAGGGCAGGATAGCCCCCAGGAGGGAGAAAAGTCCCCCCTTAAACCCTTTCAGCCGGTACCCGGCCAGCAGGGAAAAGTTAACAATCACGGGTCCGGGCAGTGATTGGGCTATTCCTAAAATCTCAAGAAATTCTTCGTTAGTAAGCCATTTTTTCCTCTGAATAAAGTCTTCCTGGACAAGAGGAATCATGGCATATCCTCCGCCGATGGTAAATGCCCCGACTTTTAAAAAGGTAAAAAACATCTCCCCGATTTTAACCCGGATATCTTCTTTTTCCTTTTCTTTTTTCATCAGGCGTTTTATCCTCTCAAACATTACTTTATTTTACACTGTTTGCAGCGTTTTGGGAAAGTATATTTTCCCCCTCTGTCCGGGAAAACTGCCTAAACACTCGCGCAAAGGGGGCATATATTCCCCCGTTTCTTAAAGATGTCAAGGCCGGCTGGGGATTATGTGTCCCTTTCCCTTGACTTATATTCAGTTAAATATAAAATGTAAGATAAATTGCAACTGCCGTCATGGGGAAAGGAGTGCATTAGCAGATGCTTAGCCTGACCATACCGGGAAGGGGAGAAGTAAATTTAAGCAATATTATCCTGGATCTGAACGGAACGCTGACTGTAGACGGTCAAATAGCTGCAAACACTGTATCCCTGTTAAACAGGGTTAGCGAGCAGCTTCAAGTTTATGTATTGACTGCAGACACTTTGGGCTCTGCGGCAAAGCTCAAAGAGGAGCTGCAGGCAGATATCCGGTTGTTCGCCGGCGAAAACATCAGCGCCGCCAAGGCCGTGTTTTTGGAGCAATTGGGGGCGGAAAGCACCATGGCCGTGGGGAACGGCGACAATGATGCTGCTATGTTGAAAAAAGCGGCAATCGGCATTGTGGTGCTCGGGCCGGAGGGTTGCTCCATAAAAGCACTGCAGAATGCTGATCTACTTGTGAAAGACATTGACGATGCCCTCATGCTGGTGCTGAGGACGCAGCGCCTTATTGCCGACCTGCGCGATTAAAAAGGCCGGCGGGATTGTTTCTGCTGGCGATAACCTCCAATAAACATTCCTTCTGTTCCCTCTGAAAAAGCTCCATGATAAATGCTGTTTCCACTCTGCCGGAGCCCATCAGCCTTACCGCTCTGATAAAGAAAACAATATGGGCATGCATGCTTCCCCTGCTGAATAATCATCTCACCTTTTTCGCTATTATGCATAGGATCTTAGTAAGATCATGACCAGAAAACAAGAGGTGGATTGGATGATTAATAAAGGGCGGATCCGCAAATTTTTCCCCGGAGCCAACTCTGCATACGGGTTTTTTTCTTATTATGACCAAATTGCCGGTCCTGAGGCCAACAGAATCATTATCTTTAAAGGAGGACCGGGTGCAGGAAAATCATCATTTATGAAAAATATCGGCAAGATACTAGCTGAACAGGGTTATGAGCTTGAATACCATTTCTGCTCTTCAGACAACGATGCCCTCGATGCCCTTTACATACCCGAGAAAAAAATCGCGCTGATGGACGGCACTGCTCCCCATGTTATCGAGCCTAAATACCCGGGGGCTGTGGAAGAGATCATTAACTTTGGGCAGTACTGGCAAGCTGAGAAGATAAGGGAACAGAAAAGCAGTATTATCGGGCTCCAAGAAGAGATCAGCCGATCTTTTCAGCAGGCTTACCGCATGCTGGCTGCAGCAAAACTTTACCGGGATGCCTTTGAAGATTGTTTTCAGGAAACAGATGAGGCTGCCGTACTGTCTCTTACCGAAGAAATATTGGAAAAGATCCTGGCAGGAGAAAAGAAGCCTCCCCGTTCAAAAAAGACCCGCACACTTTTTGCTTCCGCTATCACTCCCGGGGGGGCTGTGAATTATCTGGATACACTTTTGGACGGCCTTTCCCATGTCTATATCTTAAACGGGGAAAATAAAAGGGCAAAGAGAAAAGTTATTGCTAAAGTTTTGCATGCAGCTGTGGAACATGGTCATTTTGTGGAAATTTTTTCTTGTGCGTTGGATCCCCGGAGCCTTGACCATCTCATTATTCCGGAATTGGACATGGCTGTCATCAACAGCTCCTGGCCGCATAACTTTATGCTGAGCGTCGATAAAGCAAGGGTAATTGACGTCGGGCCTCTGGAGACCCCTTTTAGAAAGGCACCTGATGACCCGGAAGAGCTGAAAAACGGCTTTCATGCTGCTTTTAGTAAAGCCGTTTCTTTCCTTTCCAGGGCCAAGACCCTTCATGATGAATTGGAAGGGCTGTACATCCCTTATATGTTGTTTGAGCAAATTGATAGTTTGCAAAAGCGAACCTTGGAGGAAATAATCAGCAGCTAAAATGGATTGCCGAGGCAGTTTTTCCTATTTTGTGAAAAATGCCATAACATACAATAAAAATGCAATAAACGTTGAAAGATGACAATAAGCTTCTTTCCCGCTGATAGACTTTTTTGTCAAAAACAGGTATAGTCTTTTTACATGCTCTTAAATTTAAAGGACCCTGGGGGATTATCTCTTTTATGCAGCAATATTTCGGATCATTTAAAGCCTGTTCAGCGGGATTTCCGGCTAAACACCCGTTTATCTGTGCAGTTCTGTTTATTTTTTTGATGGTTTTTGCCCTTCCGGGATGTATGGAGCAAACGCCGGATATTGTTACTTCCGTGGCTGCCAAAGAGGAAGCGGCAAAGGCCTCCGGGTCTGCCGAAGAGCCGGACTTTGAAGAGATCGCGGAGGCGCAAAGACAGGAAGAAATCCTCCGCCTGGCCCGGGAAGAGCGGGAGAAGCTGGAAAAAGAGCGGAAGAAAAAACTTGGCGATTTTTATGTCCCCCTGCCTCCGCCGGAGCGGGCGAAAAGTCCTCCTATTAAAGCCCGCGGCATCTACCTGACGGGGCATACCGTGGGATGGGAATCCCGCTACCGCAATTTGTTGGAAATGGTTAAGTCCAGTGAACTTAATGCCATGGTCATTGATGTTAAAAATGACCATGGGATGATGAGCTACCGCAGTGAAATTCCCATTGTTAATGAGGTTGGCGCCGATAAATCCGTTCCCGTTAAAGACATGAAGGCGGTGCTGGATGAATTGCATGCCGGGGGGATTTTCCCCATCGCCCGGATCGTTGTTTTTAAAGACCCGCTCCTGGCAGAGCAAAGACAGGATTGGGCCATTCGCAGCAAAACCGGGGGTGTCTGGCGGGATCGCAAAGGCGTGGCCTGGATAGACCCCTACGAGAAAAAAGTCTGGGATTATAATATTGCTATCGCCAGAGAAGCCGCGCTTCTAGGCTTTAGCGAGATCCAGTTCGATTATGTACGTTTTCCGGAAAATGCCCGGCAGGTTGAGCAGGAAGCTTACTATCAAGCCCAAAATCATCTGGCAAAAGACGAGGTTATCCGTGAATTTCTAATCTATGCCCGGGAACAATTGAAAGATTACCATGTTTATCTTTCTGCAGATGTATTCGGAGTTATCGCCACTTCTTGGGGAGATGCGGACCGGATCGGCCAAACATGGGAGGAGATCTCCCCTTGCGTGGATTATATCTGCCCCATGGTTTACCCCAGCCACTACGGGCCGGGCTATTTCGGATTGGCGGTTCCGGATGCCCATCCGGGCACAACGGTGAAAAACGCCCTTGAGGATTCCATCAAGCGCAACGCTTCCCTGAAAAACCCTGCCATCATTCGGCCCTGGCTGCAAAATTTTACTGCTTCCTGGATTAAAGGGAATATTCCTTACGGCCCCCGGCAAATCAGGGAGCAGATCGAAACAGCGGCGCGGCTGGGTATTGACGAGTACCTCCTCTGGAACGCGAATAACAATTACCAGCCGGAAGCGCTCCTGACAGCAGAAGAGGCGGAGGAGAAAAACCGGGAAATTTTTAATTCCCGGATGGAAAAGGGGGAAGACGTCCTCGGCAGGACGCCCTCCCGGGCGGTGGAAACGTATCTAGAGGCCCTGCAGCGCAGAGACTGGCGCGAAGCTTTTGCCCTGCAGGACACGGATTTCGCCCTGGACCATCGCAGCTACCCCGCCTGGAAGGAAAGCTGGAGCCTGAAGCCGGTTTCTTTCCAGGTAGAACAGGTGGAAGAGGAACAAAGGGAAAACCGCGGCAGGATTCCATCCGGTGTGCTTTGCCGCCTTAACGTGCTTCTCGCGGGAAACGGGCAGGAATTTTCCTTTGAAGGTGAAAGCTGGGAAGTAAAGCTGCAAAACGGCCTTTGGAGGGTCACGCCTTCGCCGGGTTTTCTGGAAAGCCTGTGCTGGAGAGAAGAAACAGGATCTCCGTAAATATTGCCCGGACCATTTTTATTTTTATTGCCTGTTTTCCTTTTCCAGGCTTTTACTTAATTTTTCCCGAAAATCCTTCAGCATTTCTTGATAATGGTTATCAAACTCTAAAACAGCTCTCTGCCAGGGCTCCGTTTGGGAAATATTAAATCCGGCCAGTGCAGAGCCTCGAAATCCTTCCCGGTCAAGTTGTTCTTCCAGGATCGGATGCATTTCTTTTTCCAGCTCGGCTTTCTTTTCATGTAGCCGGTCCAAGTGGTGCTTAAAGAGTTCGAAAGTGTCCCCGCAAATCTTTTTTACTTCCGTATTATCTGTTAAAAAAGTAATCGTTTCCAGCACTTTCGTAATGTTGGCCGGGCTTACCCCCTCGGCCACCCGGAGGATAAAAGTTCGCCAGGCCTTTTCTCGGATTCCTTCCGGGTAACTGCTAATCGTTTCCTTGGCCCGCTCTTTGTTTGTTTTCCCTTCCAGGAACGAGTTTCCAAGAGAGGCGGCTGCTTTCAAATATTTTTCATCATTAAATTTTTCCAATTCTTCCCTGCTCTCTGTTACTTGTCCTACTTTTTCGAGGGCAATTTCCAGGGATGACTTGATTTTTTTCATGTCAGTTACCATCTCCTTAAAAACTATGTTATAATCCTATCATACCAGAAATGGAGGTTAAAAGGATGCAACTAACAGAAAAAATGTACTATTACCCCTGGAGGGGTATGGGGAATAACTGTAATGCGTTTCTTTATGCCGGCGAGAAAACGATCCTTATCGATCCCGGACATGTGCACAACGAATACAGGGAAAACTGTCTTGACAACCTGCTTTTGGAAATGGAAGGCGACGGTTTTACCCCCGAAAAAATTGATCTGATTATTTGCACCCACGGTCATCCTGATCACTGTGAAGCCGCGGCGCTTCTTCAGGATAAATACAAGATTCGTGTGGCCATGCACAAGGACGAAGAGTCCCATATGAAAATGATGGCCGCTTTTTTTCAACAAATGGCCGGAAGTAAACCCGCACAACCCCGGATCGATCTCTATCTGCAGGAAGGAGAGCTGGAACTGGGCAGCGGAGAAAAAAAAGATACAATTGTGCTCTACCATACCCCCGGTCATTCCCCCGGATCTTTGAGCATTCATTTTCCGGAGGAACGGGCCCTCGTTACCGGCGATGCCGTTTTTCATAGCAGCATCGGCAGGACTGACTTTCCCGGCGGCAGCATGGCAACGCTGGGCAAGAGCGTGGATAAGCTTTCCCGTATTGAGGATATCGACTGGCTCCTTCCCGGGCATATGCAGATGGTTAAGGGGGAAGAAGCAGTCCGCAGGAACTTTATGCTGATCAAAAGGATGTTTTTCTAAAGCCTTTGCTACTTAAGATAAAAGCGGTGCCGGATTCAGTTTCCCCGTAAACAGGATGCAAACCGGCACCTGCTAAAATTCTTCACCTCTAAAGCAGATACTATTTTCTCTCCAATTACCCTTTTATTTTCCTCTTCCTCTTCTTCTTCTCCTCCTCCTTCTCCTTCAGCTTCTCCTTCTGTTTTTTTCTTCTTTTTTAAAGCTCCATCCCTGTCTTTATTAATATCATTTTCTTTTGCCTTTGCACTTTAATTTTTTACTCTGCCATATTTTAGAAAAGTTTCCTGATGAGGGGAGTTTTTAAATTTTTTTTCTTTAATAGTAATGATATAAAAGGGTAACTGCTCAGAGGTTAATGTATGCTTCGCTGTCTAACAGATTATCTCTTAAGACCTGAGCAGTTACAGAAAAGGTAAAAATTGAGGTGTAAAGCATGATCCTGTTTTTGACCCTGAAACTTCCCAGATGGTTTTATCTGCTGGGCGCGGTTTTCCTTTTACTGGTCTTTTTTATCTTTTTTCAAGCTTTTCATAGGGGGAGAACCTATCCTGCCCATGCCCTTTTGCCCCTTTCCGGTCTAATTATCGGCATCGATCCGGGACATGGGGGGTATGATCCGGGTTGTATGTCCCTGCAGGGAACAGCTGTAGAAAAAGACATTGTCCTGGCTATCAGCCTTTATCTGCAGGAATATCTCCAGCAGGGGGGAGCGGGGGTAGTATTGACCAGGAAAACAGACACGGACCTGTTGGAACTTCCCGTCGCGGGTCCTAAAAAACAACAGGATATGCGCAACAGACTTGCCATTCTGAAAAAATCCCGGTTGGATCTTCTGGTGAGCGTTCACGCCAATTCTTTTCCTTCATCCAACTGGCGCGGAGCGCAGACCTTTTATCAAAATGGAAAAGAAGAATACAAACTTCTGGCCGAATGTATACAAGCCGAACTGATCAGGGTTTTACAGAATACCGACCGGCCTGTAAAAAGCGGCGATTTTTTTCTCCTCAGAGAGCTTGATGTGCCGGGGGCCCTTGTGGAAGTGGGTTTTATCTCCAATCAAGAGGAAGCCCGGCTGTTGCTTGCTCCTGATTACCAGAAAAAAATTGCCTGGGCTATTTATGCGGGTATCATTAAGTATCAAAGCCAAAAATAGCTTTTTCAGGTTTTTTTTTCGTTAGAAGGGATTTCTCGCCTGTTTGGAGAAGTAATTAATTGTTAATTATAATCAGCCAGGGAAGAAAAAGAATATGCTGGAAGAAAACGGGAAGGCTTGTCCTTCACCGCGGTCCCAAAGTTAAAGAATCATTGTCACCGGTATACCGGACGATTATTACGGGAAAGCTGTAAAGGCATACATTTTCCCGGATCCAATCAGGGATAAGGAGGGATATCCTTGGGTGTTATTGCAGCAGGGATTGCCCCCCATCCGCCCATTATCCTTCCCGAAGTGGGGCGGGGGGAGCAGGAAAAAGCCGGCAAGACGGTAGAAGCTATGCATATATTTGCCCGCCGTCTCGCTGAAGTTAATGGAGATACCTTGGTTATAATTACGCCCCACGGCCCCATGTTCAGGAACGCAGTGGCCATTCTTGCTGAAAACAGGCTGCAGGGAGATTTCTCCGGATTTCTCGCTCCCCAGGTGCAGCTTCAGGCTGATAATGATCTCGAGCTGGTCCGGGCAATTGCGGCTGAGAGCAGCAAGGCAGGGGTCGAGACGGTTTTGCTGGGGGGAGAAGGAGTTGAAATTGGTGAAAAGCTTGACTTGGACCACGGTGTTACCGTTCCCCTCTATTATCTGCAGAAGGCCGGAACGGGTAACCGCTGCGTAGCCATCACCTACGCGCTTCTTCCTTACAGAGAGCTTTACAATTTCGGCAGGTCCATTAAAAAAGCTGCCGAAGGGCTGCAGCGCAGGATCGTGGTCGTAGCCAGCAGCGATCTTTCCCACCGCCTTATCAGGGGGGCACCGGCCGGTTTTCATCCCAGGGCTAAAGAATTCGACCGGCTGCTCGTCAACTATCTTGAAAACTACCAGGTGGAGAAAATACTGACAATGGACGGGGAGCTCATTCAAGCTGCCGGAGAGTGCGGGCTGCGCTCCATCGCCGTACTCCTGGGATGCCTGGACGGGGAAGCTGTTCAGCCGGAGCTGTTGTCTTACGAGGGACCTTTTGGTGTGGGGTACGCGGTAGCCCTCTTGACTCCACAGAGAAAGGAAGGTGGGTATAGTGACGGAAAAAACTCATAAGGGAGAAAAAGGCTCGCTTTACACCCGGATTGCCCGCGGGGCCCTGGAAAGCAGGGTTAAAGGCAACAAAGATTTTCAGATCCCCTCAGATCTTCCCAGGGAATTCCAGGAACCGGGGGCGGTTTTTGTCTCCCTTAAAAAGCGGGGTGCACTGCGGGGTTGTATTGGGACCATCTTTCCGACGAAGGAAACCCTGGCGGAAGAGATTACGGCCAATGCCCTCAGCGCCGGGTTGCGGGATCCAAGATTCCCGCCTGTTTCCGCCGAAGAATTAAATGAACTGGAATATAGCGTGGATGTGTTGACAGAACCGGAAAAGGTAACAGACATTTCTGAGCTGGACCCCAAGGTTTATGGTGTCATCGTTCGCAGCGGCCCCCGCACCGGATTGCTTCTTCCGGACCTGGAAGGGGTTGATTCTGTAGAAATGCAGCTGGACATTGCCAGACAGAAAGCAGGGATCGGTTCAAGCGAGCCGGTGGAAATTTATCGTTTCCGGGTCAACCGTTATTATTAGTTGGAAAGGTGGCTTTGCATGCCTGCCAAACAAGCATTATACTACCGCACTGAAGGGGAAGATGTCCTCTGTCTTCTCTGCCCACAGGGCTGCAGGATTAAGGACGAACAGCTGGGAGCCTGCGGAGTGCGAAAGGCAAAGTCCGGCAAGCTTTTGACCCTCAACTATGCACGCTGCGGTTCCCTGGCCATGGACCCCATTGAAAAAAAACCTCTGTATCACTTTTATCCGGGCTGGAAAATTCTATCAATTGGTACATTTGGGTGTAACTTGCACTGCTCCTTCTGCCAGAACTGGACCCTGGCACGGGGCGATCATACATCCCGGTGGGAAGAAGTCAGTCCGGCAATGCTCCGGGAGATACTGCAAGACTGTCCTCCCCAGGAGAAACTGGGGGTGGCTTATACTTATAATGAACCGGGAGTCTGGTATGAATTTGTCCTTGAAGCAGCCCGGCTTCTCGCGGGGGAAGGCTTTCAAAATGTCCTGGTGAGCAACGGCTATATTAATCCTGAGCCGTTAAAGGAGCTCCTCCCTCATATTAACGCCATGAATATAGACGTCAAAGCCTTCAGCGATAGTTTTTACCGCCGCTATTGCCGGGGAAAAGGGCTAAAAGAGGTGCTCCGCACAGTCGAGCATGCCCTTGCGGAATGCCACGTGGAGCTGACCTACCTTATTATTCCTACTCTCAATGACAGCCCTGACGACATCAGTAAGTTCGTGGACTGGGTGGCTTCTTTGGACAGGGATATTCCCGTACATTTTAGCCGTTATTTTCCCAATTACCGGCTGGACCTCCCGCCCACACCCCTTGCAACCATGGAGAAAGCCTTTGAGCTGGCAGCGGAAAAGCTTTCCTACGTTTACCTCGGAAACGTTAATGACCGGGAGTGCAGCACTACTTACTGCCCGTCCTGCCGCCGGCCCCTTATTATCCGTAACGGCTACCGCATACACAATGCCGGATTGAAGGAAAAAAGCTGTGCAGAATGTGGTTATACTATACGCCTGGAAGGGCATATTTATGGAGAGGGGAGTGAGCTGTCAAAGGATTAAGCTCCTCTAGGGGGTTGCCATCATCGAGCAAATACTGCAGCACCTTCACGAGGTGATCATCGGTCTGCCCCTGACGATGGTACTTTTTGCCGCCGGGGTTTTTCTTACCTGCCGGGTCGGAGCTCTGCAGGCAAGAAAGTTTTTTTATATCTTAAAACATACGCTGGGCGAGCTGTTTGTCCGCAGGCGCGGAAAGGCTCCCGGAGAGATTACTCCGTTTCAGGCTCTGACAACAGCCCTGGCAGCGACCATAGGGACCGGAAACATAGCCGGCGTCGCCACGGCAATTTTTCTCGGTGGTCCGGGGGCTGTCTTCTGGATGTGGGTTTCAGCTTTTTTCGGTATGGCGACGAAATACAGCGAAGTAGTTTTGGCGGTTCAATATCGTTCCCGGTCAAGGAGAGGTATCTCCGGCGGCCCCATGTATTTCCTGCGGGACGGGCTTCACAGCCCGCTGCTAGCTTCTCTTTTTTCCGTTTTGGGAGCCCTCGCTGCTTTCGGGATCGGCAATATGGTGCAAGCAAATTCCGTTTCCTGCGCTGTGAGCGAGACCTTTGGAATTCCTGCCCCCTTCACCGGTTTAATCATGGCCTTTATCACCGCTCTGGTTATTCTCGGCGGGATCCGGCGAATTGCCCTAATATCTTCAGCAATTGTTCCCTTCATGGCTCTATTTTACTTTACAGGCGGTCTTTTCATCCTTCTCATCTTTCGTGAGCAAATCCCTTCAGCCTTTTTAACCATTATTTCCGGAGCCTTCCGGGGAGAAGCAGCCCTCGGCGGGTTTGCCGGCGCATCACTCCTTCAGGCCTGGCGTATCGGTATTGCCCGGGGGATATTTACCAACGAAGCGGGTTTGGGAAGCGCGTCAATTGCCCATGCCGCGGCCAAAACAGCCCACCCTTCCCGGCAAGGGATGTGGGGCGTGCTGGAGGTCTTTATTGACACCCATATTATCTGTACCATTACCGCGCTGGTCCTGATCACTACCGGAGCCTGGCAGACGGGGCTGGACGGCGCGGCCATGACTATCTGGGCCTTCAACCGGGGACTGCCCGGAGCGACGGGGCAATATATCGTTACCGGGGGGTTAATCTTTTTTGCTTTTTCCACTCTGCTGGCCTGGTCCTACTACGGGGAGAAGTGCGCCTGCTTTATCCTGGGGGAAGGCTTTGCCGGGACATACAGGCTCTTATGGATATTGTTCGTTTTTGTCGGCTCCCTGGGGGGCTTGAAGCTGATCTGGGGCCTAGCGGATATTTTAAACGGGTTGATGGCTATTCCCAACCTGGTGGGGCTGGTGGCTTTAAGCGGAATAACGGCCAGGCTTACCAAGGAATATTTTTCCGCCTAGAAATTTGCAAAAAAAACAATCATAAAGAGGTTTTTGTCATAAAAAAATAGAAATAGGTAGAGTTAGTATACATTAAATGGTGAAGGGGGTGTCCCGTGGCTTTCGTGTGGGAACAACTTCTTGCCGGAATTATTCATTTTCGTCTTGACTGGCGGGATGTTCTGGATATAGCTATTTTAACTTATATTCTTTACCGGCTGATTATACTGATCAGGGGCACCCGCGCCGAACAACTGGTGAAAGGGTTAATTGTGCTTTTTATTGCCCTGGTGGGAAGCGGCCTGCTCGGCCTGAGGACGATCAACTGGTTTCTTGAAGGATTGATGACCATAGGCCTTATCGCCATTCCAATTGTATTTCAGCCGGAGCTTCGTCGCGCTCTGGAACACATTGGGAGAGGAAAAATATTCCAAAGGCCTGCTTACGAGTACGAAGAAGAGAATTTTGAGATTGTACTGGAGGAACTCCTCAAAGCAATTCCTGTGCTGGTGAAAAAGAAAATCGGCGCTCTTATCGTCCTGGAACGGAAAACCGGCCTGAAGGAATTTGCGGAGACAGGGATAAAAATTGAAGGGCTTGTCACGGCAGAGCTTCTAATCAATATTTTTATGCCGCGCAGCCCCCTGCACGATGGAGCGGTGATTATCCGCGATCTGATCCTGTCCGCGGCAGGCTGTTACCTGCCTCTGACCGAGAATCCCAACCTCAGCAAGGAGCTGGGGACCAGGCACAGGGCCGGGCTGGGGATTACCGAGGTATCCGATGCCGTGGTTATTATCGTATCCGAAGAGACGGGAGTTATCTCCCTGGCTCATGATGGAAAACTGACCCGTTACCTGGATGAGAAAACCCTTCGAAGCACCCTTCTGAATCAATATTTTTCTGCTGCCAAGCAGAAAAGGCAAGTAATTCCCGCTATCTTTGCCCGGAGGTTTAACCAGCAGAATGCAGAAGAAGAGAAATAAACTTATTGAAAGCCCGACTTTTACCAAGATCCTATCCTTTTTCCTGGCTCTGATCCTCTGGTTTTTTGTTGCCGGAGACAGGCAGGAAACTCTGGGAACCGAAATGCGCCGTACTTTCGAAGAAATTCCTCTGGCCTGCCGCAACCTGGGAAATGATCTGGTTGTGGTGGAGATGGCCGATAGCGTGAAAGTGACCCTGCAGGGGCTTCAGCCCTCTTTTGACGGACTAACGCCTGCCGACCTGGAGGCATATGTTAACCTTAACGGAAAGAAGGAAGGCCGTCATGAAGTACGCATTGAGGCTACCGCGCCGCCGGGAATGAGTATCGTGCGCATCGAGCCTGCCAGTACCATCGTTGTCCTGGAAGACCTTATCGCCCTGCAGATGCCGATCGAGCCGAAGTTCCTGGGGAAAAACAGAAGCGGTATGATTGTTGCTGAGATGTATTTTGAACCAGAGCAAGTTTTTGTCCAGGGACCGCGCTATAAAGTCGAGCTTACGGAAAGGGTCATCTTTTACCTTGATATAGAAGCGGCAAAGAGTTTCATCCGGGAAAGCGTTGCCCTTTACCCTGTTGACAGCATCGGGCGAATTGTTAGCGGAGTAACTGTCTCTCCGGAATTTGCCGATGTAGAAGTAAGTTTGGCTTATCCCCGGAAAGAGGTTCCCGTTGAGGCGGTTTTCAAGGATTACGCTAGCGGCCTAGAGGTGGAAACGATTAGTATTGAACCGCCGGTGGTGGCTATCCAGGGCCCCCAAAATCTCCTGACTGATCTTCAAGTTATTCTCACTGAAGAGCTTGATCTTGACGGTTGGGAAAGCGGAACCGCGAAAGAGATACCTTTGGCTTTCCCGGAAGGAATCAGGCCGGTTAATGACGATCATAAGACGGTTCTCGTGAGGATTTTCTTTGCCGAAGATTAACATGTGAGAAGGTGGGGAATAATGGGCAGAATGTTCGGAACTGACGGAATTCGCGGGGTGGCCAATGTGGAGCTGACCCCGGAAATTGCCTTAAAAACAGGCCGGGCTGTGGCAGCGTTGCTGAAAGAGCAATATGGCTCCTCCCGTCCTTGTTTCCTGATTGGGATGGATACCCGCGCCTCGGGAAAAATGCTGGAGGGCGCCCTGGTGGCCGGAATTACTTCAGCAGGGGCGGATGTTCGCCTTTTGGGGGTTGTCTCAACTCCGGGGGTTTCTTTTTTGATCAGGCACCTGGGAGCTGCGGGAGGAGTTATGGTCTCCGCCTCCCATAATTCTTTTCAAGACAACGGTTTGAAATTTTTCGACAGCCAGGGTCATAAACTCAGCTCCGCATTGGAAGAAAAAGTGGAGCGCCTTTACTTCCAGGAAGCAGACTCCCTGCCGCGGCCGTCCGGAGAAGATGTGGGGCGTTCCTACCATTCAGAAAAAGCTGTGGGGCATTACCTCTCTTTTCTGGAAAAACATGCTCCTTCTTTGCCGGGGATCAAGGTCGTTTTAGATTGCGCCAACGGGTCCCTTTACCGTATTGCCCCCCGGTTGTTCCGGAAGTTGGGCGCGGAAGTAATCTCCCTGTCCTGCAAGCCCAACGGGCTGAACATTAACATCAACTGCGGTTCCACAAGCCCGGCAAAACTCCAGGCGGCAGTTAAAAGATCAGGGGCACACCTGGGCCTGGCCTTTGACGGGGACGGAGACCGGCTTATCGCGGTGGATGAGAAAGGGGAGCTTGTTGACGGCGATGCTGTCCTGGCAATATGCGGCTCCTATCTGAAGGAAAAAGGGGCTTTGAAGGGCGATACCGTTGTGGCTACGGTAATGAGCAACGGTGGGCTGGACATCGCGGCCGGAGAAAAGGGCTTTCGTATCCTGCGCACCCGGGTCGGGGACCGCTATGTTCTGGAAGAAATGCTCAAAGGAGATTACGTTTTGGGGGGTGAGCAATCGGGGCATGTTATCTTTTCCCGTTTGCTGCCCACCGGTGACGGGCTTTTAACCTCCCTGCAACTCCTGAAAGTCGTTGTGGAAAAAAAGGCTCCTTTATCACAGCTGGCCGGGATAATGCCCCGGCTTCCGCAGGTCCTGGTCAATTGCCGCGTCCGTGAAAAGGACGGCTGGCAGGAGAATCCCCGGCTGGCAGAAGCCCTGGAAACGGCCCGGGAAAGGCTGGGCGCCCGGGGAAGGGTCCTGATCCGGGCTTCCGGTACCGAACCCCTCATCCGCATCATGGTGGAAGGAGAAAGCTACGATCTTCTAAGTGAGCTTTCCCAGGAGCTTGCCCTCAAGGTAAAACAGGAACTGGGGGGCTGGTGAGCAGTTTCACTAAATTGAAGAGAAATTGATATTATAATAGAGAAAATGATAGCTACAAGCTGAAAATACATCTTTAAGAAATAGTTTTAAAAAGTTAAAATGTAATAATGGGTTGACAAAAAACACGCCTAATACAAAGAAACTGGAGGATGTCTCATGTGCGGTATTGTCGGATACATAGGTGAGCAAAACGCTTATCCTATCTTGCTGGAAGGGCTGAAAAAGCTGGAATACAGGGGCTACGATTCTGCCGGCGTGGCTCTTTTGTGCCCGGATGAATTAAAGGTAATCAAGACCAAGGGAGAAATCAGCGCCCTGGAAAGGAAGATCGGGGAAGGTTTTCCGGAAGGAACCGCGGGTGTCGGTCATATCCGCTGGGCTACGCACGGAGCCCCTTCCGATATCAATGCGCACCCTCACTGCGGCTGTTCCCAGGAATTTGCCGTTGTCCATAACGGGATAATTGAAAATTATCTGAATTTGCGCCGCTGGCTGGAAGAGGAGGGACACTGTTTCGTCTCGGAAACGGACAGCGAGGTTCTTGCCCACCTAGTGGAGCATTTCTTTGACGGAGATCTCCTCCAGGCGGTGATCAGGGCGGTAAAGAAGGTCGAGGGTTCTTTTGCCATGGTGGCTGTCAGCGAAAAGGAAAAGGGAAAATTGGTCTGTGCCCGCAAAGACAACCCTCTCATCATCGGACTGGGAAAAGGAGAAAATTATATTGCCTCCGATGTACCGGCCTTCTTGAACCATACGCGCAAGATTTACATTCTTGAAGACGGAGAGGCAGCCGTTGTCACGGCAAATAATGTGGAAATTTATTCCACCCAAGGCGAAGCCCTGCAAAAGGAAGTGAGCGAAGTTACCTGGAATGCCGCAGAGGCAGAAAAGGGGGGCTACCCTCATTTTATGCTTAAAGAGATCATGGAGCAGCCCAGGGCACTGCGCGAGACCATGCGGGGCCGGCTGCTCAGGGAAGGCAAAGAGTTTTCCCTTCCCGAGTTAAATTTCACCCCCGAAGAGATCAACTCCTTTGAGCAGGTCTATATTGTCGCCTGCGGTACTGCTTATCATGCCGGCCTGGTAGCCAAGTATGCCATGGAAAAAATTCTTAAACTTCCTGTGGAGGTGGATCTGGCTTCCGAATTTTGCTACCGGGACCCGCTCCTCAACAAAAACACACTATTTATTGTTATCAGCCAATCAGGTGAAACGGCCGACACTCTGGCTGCTCTCAGACTTGCCCGGAAGGAAGGCCAAAGAATTCTGGCCATTACCAACGTGGTGGGCAGCACTGTTGCCCGGGAGGCCGACAAGGTCCTCTATACCTGGGCCGGTCCCGAGATCGCCGTTGCCTCCACCAAAGCTTACCTGACCCAGATTTTCTCCCTCTACCTGCTCACTTACTATCTGGCGCAGGAAAAAGGGAACCTGAGCCGGGATACCCTTGAAGAGGCCGGAGAAGCTCTCTTTAATTTGCCCGACCAGGTGGAGACCATTCTCCAACGGGCCGAAGAAATCCGGGAATTGGCAGCGTACCTTGCCTCCTGGGAAAGCTGTTTCTACATTGGCCGGAACCTCGACTATGCCGTAGCCATGGAAGGAGCCCTCAAACTTAAGGAGACCTCCTACATCCACGCTGAAGCCTATGCCTCCGGCGAACTAAAACACGGCCCCCTGGCCCTGATCGTCGAAGGTATCCCCGTCATCGCCCTGGTAACCCAGCGGTCGGTTATGGAGAAATCCCTCAGCAACATCAAGGAAATCAAGGCCCGTTGCGGCCATGTCATCTGCTTTGCCCAGGAAGGAACCATCGAATTCCAGCGGGAAGTGGACCGGGTCTTTTACCTACCCGCCACATTGGACATTCTCATGCCCGTCCTGACAGTCGTTCCCCTGCAGCTTCTGGCCTACTATACCGCGGTAGCCCGGGACTGCCCGGTCGACAAGCCCCGCAACCTGGCCAAAAGCGTGACGGTGGAGTAGGAAACCGTTGTTATCATCTTTATTATGAATAATACAAATAAACTCCACTCCGTAATAATAAACTTCGCTCTATAAAAATAAAGTTCATTCCAAAATCCCGTAGCAGATGCAGGAGCAATCTTCATTTGCTGCGGGGTTTGTTTTTTGTAAGAAAGGGTTAAGGGGTAAGTAATAAGGCTAAAGGTATTGATTTTAAAGGAATTGAAAACGATATGTTGATTGAAATAACACTGAAATAAGACAATAGAAAATGCAACCTTATACCTTTTTCCTTTCACCTTATCCC
>JAAYFF010000083.1 GCA_012728375.1 Bacillota bacterium
CTTATCTTTCGCACCCTTTAAAAAATGGAACAATAATTTTTATTAACCAAGACAGCAAACGACAAATATGAAAAAAAATATCTAAAGTAGGACTAATTTCCATATTTTACCTTGTACTTTTCCCGTACCTGTTGTATGATAAAGAAATAATAACACTTTTTAACAGGTACTGGAGATGCAAACATACGATATTAAAGAAACAGGACCGGGGCCAATTATCAGTAACATCTGTCGGCAGTTGGAAATACAGAAAACCATTAATGACGTGGTCCCTTGGGACAGCAAGCAGTGTCTTTTAGATCCAGGAACACACGTTACAGCCCTGATTATAAATATCTTGTGCCGTAGAGATCCCCTTTACCGGATAAAAGAATTCTACCGGGAACAGGATGTTGAGCTTCTTTTCGGTCCTGGGATAAAGTATGATTATTTTAATGATGACGCTCTGGGCAAGACCCTTGACAAAATATATCAAGCCGGACCGAAAAAAGTTTTCTCTGCAGTAACCTTAAAAGCCCAACTTAAAGAAGGGATTACATATCGTGTCCTGCACGGAGATACTACTGCCCGTCTGGTATACGGTGACTACGAGTATAAGGAAGATGTATTAAATATCACTCGTGGGTACAACAAAGAGCACCGTACGGACTTAAAACAGTTTAAAGTCGGACTAATGGTAACCGAAGACGGCTTCCCGGTTTTTGGAGAAGTGTTAGATGGCAACTTGGACGATAAGACCTGGAACAAACAGCTTATTAAGAATTTACCTGATTACTTCAACCTGGAAGAACTGAAAAAAATTATTTATGTTGCTGATTCCGCCCTTGTTACTCAGGACAATCTTCAAGCGATGGGAGATGATTTACAGTTCATTTCACACCTGCCGGAAAATTTTAACCTGGCTTCCGAGCTTATTAGGGCGGCATTTGTTAAAAATAAATGGCTGGAACTAGGGAAGATATCCCCTGGGAAGAAGAGTGCTTCTTACAAGGTACAAGAATTTACAAGAGAACTTTATGGCCGGCGGTATCGTTTCCTGGTCGTATATTCCAACCATCTGGATAAACGTAAGCTAAATGGTCTAAATTCGCGTTTAAAGAAGCAAAAAGATACTCTGGAAAAAGCGGCCCAGAAATTCATGAAGCTGACCTATGCCTGCGAGGCTGATGCTAAAGATGCCCTTATCCGTTTTCTCAAAGACCATAGAAATAATTTCTACCCTTTAAGCGGCGAAGTAGAGAAAACAACAGAGAAAGTAAAAAGAAAAAAATCAGGGCGACCCCCAAAAGATGAGGAGCCCGATTATCGCGAAGTCTGGCTTGTTCGCGTACAGTTAGGCGAACTGGATGAAAAAGCTTATGAAGAGGAAAAGAAACTTGCGAGCTGTTTTGTTCTGATTAGCAATATTTTCAACAGTTACACGGCTTATGATCTTTTAAAGGAATATAAAGAGCAAAGTGTGGTAGAAAACCGTTTTAGGTTTGTCAAGAACCCAATTTACGTTGGCCCTTTATGGCTACAGAAAATTGAACGGCTGGAAGCCATGAGTTATGTGATCCTGATGGCGCTCGCTGTTTATATTATCCTGCAAAGAAGAGTACGCCTGGCTCTGGAAAAAGAAGATGAGCCTCTAAAGGTGACGGGGGATAAAAAAAGTTTTAACCCCACCGGAAATAAGATTTTGGAGCTGTTTCAACCTGTAAAGATCATTTATATCAAAGAAGGTGGTGCTGTAAAGCGCTTCTTGCCGGAACGATACTACGAACTTAGCAGAGCGTTAAAAATGATTGGTTTTGAGATGGAGATTTTCATAAATCCAAGGTCTCCATAGACTACTTACTTCATCTGTGGAAAAATTATCAGAGCTTTTTAATATTCAGGGGTGCGGAAGATAAGTTA
>JAAYFF010000029.1 GCA_012728375.1 Bacillota bacterium
TGAGATAAAAAATATTTTGGCCAATAGCAAAAAATAATGTTATTCCTTACATATTTCTGAAAAAGTATGAAGGCCGCAAACCCTCTATTTTGCAGGGTCGCGGCCTCTTTTTCGCTCTTTTTGCTGTCAAAGTGAGGTTTCTATACACATTATACACAATAGCACAGAAAAATAATGTAGTCAAGTTTTTTTGTCCAAGCCACAGGAATTCCGCGTTAGTTTGACAACTTAATAAAAAACCCTTGCAGCACAATGCTTCAAGGGCTTATTTATTGGATTTATGGCATAAAACGCGCATGAAATGCTTTACTGCCTTATTATACCCTATCCCATCCCGGTCAAAAAGCAAGTTTAGATTCGCTCATAAGCGGCTGGTGCTGCATAATTAAACTGGAACTTTACGAAAAAGGAATTTATAATACGGGTGTCAACATCGCAAGGAGGAGAAAAAGGATGAAGACAATTAAGATCCATAAAGAAGATGCCATACTGGTTCTCATCGATTTTCAGGAACGGCTCATGCCGGCCATGGAGAACAATGAGGAGCTTGTCGCGACCGTCATCAAACTTATTAAGGGCTGTAATATAATGGAAATACCGAAACTGGTTACCCAGCAGTATACCAAAGGCCTGGGGCCGACCATCCCGGGCATTCATGAGGCTCTGGGCAAGTACCGCCCCATCGAAAAAACCAGTTTCAGCGCCATGGGAGAGCCTGCTTTTGCAGAAGCCCTGGAGAAAACGGGCCGGAAGACCGTCGTCCTGGCCGGCGTGGAGTCCCATGTCTGCGTGCAGCAAACAGCTTTGGATCTATTGGAAAAGGGGTATCATGTCTTTTTGGCAGCGGATTGCGTATCATCCCGCCAAAACAGTGACAAAAAATACGCGCTGAAACGCATGGCGCAAGCCGGAGCCTTCCTGACTACCTGTGAAGCCGTGCTTTTTGAACTTTGTGGCGATTCTCGCCGGCCGGGCTTCAAAGAAATTTCCGCGCTGGTGAAATAGAGGCGGCTTATTTTTTCTTTTTCTTTCTTCCGGTCTTTTCGCTGCCTTTGATGACGGCTACTGTCTTGAGCCTTAACACGGGCTCCACCAAATCAGCCTGGTAATGCAGAACATCTTCGATGTTTTTATAGGCAAAACGGCTTTCATCGGCAACACCCGATTTATCAGTCATGCCCAGCACAATACCCTTTTCCTTTAAGTCCAGCACGGTCTGTTCTGTGGAGAATTCTTTTAAAGCCGCAGCCCTGCTCATGCGCCGGCCGGCTCCATGGGAACAACTGTAAAACGACTCCGGATTGCCCTTACCTTTAACAATAAAACTGTAAGAACCCATGGCTCCCGGAATAATTCCTATTTCGCCGCTGCGGACCCGTATGGCCCCTTTGCGGTGCACCCACACATCCCTATGATAGTGATGCTCCAGGGCTGCATAATTGTGGTGTGCATGATAAGTAGGCGTGTAATTAACGCCGGATATTTTCGCACTGATTTCATTTTTTACTATCTCTAAAATTCTTTGCCTGTTTTCTTCGGCAAAGGCAAGGGCAAAATCCATCCACAAGAGATACTCCCTCGCTTCATCCGTATCAACGGGAAGATATGCCAGATCATAGTGCTTCGGCACCGGGGGAAAAAATTTTGAGCTAAGACTGATAGCCGTTTTATTAAAGTAATCGGCAATTTTTTTGCCCAGGTTACGGCTACCGCTGTGAACCATAAGACAGATCCAGCCCTCGTCATCCTCTTGTATTTCGATAAAATGATTCCCTCCGCCCAGGGTCCCGATCTGGTAATACGCCCTTTCAATTTCCGGAAACAGAGCATCAGAGCTGGACGCAGAAAATAAAGACTCTTTATATTTGTCTATCGTCTTGCTGCTTTGCTTTACCCCGTGATGCTGGAAACCGGTGGGGACGCTTCTCATAATATTGCCGACAAGGTTCCTCAGCACGTCTTCCGATAAAGACTTTCGCGGGATGTTAGTTTTCGTGAACACCACGCCGCAGCCGATGTCAACGCCTACGGCATTGGGGATAATGACGTTTTCAGCTGCAATAACTCCGCCGATGGGCATACCGTAGCCTTCGTGCACATCAGGCATTAAAGCCACCCACCCATAAATAAAAGGCAGACTGGCAAGATTCATGGCCTGGGTGAGGGCTCCTTCGTCAATGTAGCTTATGTCAGGCAGCCATACTTTAATCGGTTTTTTGCCTGAGTCTTTGTTATCTAAAATAAAAATGTACACTCATCTCCTATTCCAAGGTGCTTAAAATCCTTACCATCATCCGTTTTCTGCAGGCATGCTCCGGCTTCTTAACACCTTATCCTTTTTCAATTCTCACCCTGCTGCCGGCCCCCGTGTAAGAGGGCGGTTCGACGATGAGGCGGCGCGCCAGACGGCTGCGCAGTTCGGGCACGTGGCTGATCAGCCCGATGACCCGTTCCCTGCTGCTCAAGCGTTCCAGGGAGTCCATCACCATATCGAGCAGCTCGCTGTCCAGGGTGCCGAATCCCTCGTCCAGGAAAAAGAACTCCAGGGGGCTCTGACCCTTTAACTGGATCTGTTCGGAAAGAGCCAAAGCCAGGGCCAGCGAAGTGAGGAAAGTCTCCCCGCCGGACAGGGAGGTGACCATCCTGTGAACGCCGCCGTTGGCATTATCCCGGATAATAAACCCTGCTTCAGTATCCAGCTCCAGAGCGTACTTGTATTTTGTCATCAGCCCGAGGGTCTCGGAGGCTTTGGCGGCAACATAGCGCAGCCTCTCTTCGGCGATAAAATCAATAAAGCTGTTCTCCTTCCCTTTTTCGGCTCTCAGCAGCTTCTGAATCTGTTCAAACAATCCCTGCTTGTGGGTCAGTTCGCGATAACTTTTCTGCAGCACAACCCATTTGTCATGCTTCTTCTTGATTGTCTCATACGTATTCCTGGCCACTTCATGCCTGGAGACACACGCTTCCTTCTCCATGGCTTTTTCCTCGAAAGCCCTGCTGATCCTCTCCCATTCCTCTTCATCAATACTGCGAGAGCCGAGTTTTCTGGTCACCATCAGCTTTTCCGCCTGCAGCTCCCTGCTAATCTCATCATACCTGCTGATCTCTTCAGCCAATTTTTTTTGCTCATCTTCGGAAAGCATTGAGCTTTCCACTTCTGCGCTATCGGCAAAACCTTTTAATTGCAGAGCTTCTTGCAACCGCCTTTTTTCGCTCTCCAGAGTGCCTGCATAAATATTTTTCTGATTTTCCAGCGTTGCTTTTTGCGATTGAAGCTCATGATGCTCCTTTTCCAGGCACTTGAGCCTTTCTTCGTACTGCCTTTCCAGCTGTTGATAAGCCTCCAGCCGACGATTAATCTTCTCAATTTCCTCCTCAATATGGACATCTCCGGCCAGCGCCTTCAGCCTGCGCTCCTTTTCCTCCTGTTGCTGCAGGTAATTCTTCCTATGGGCTTCCAGCTTGATCCTTTCATTGGTCAAAGCGCCGACTTCCTCCCGCAATTGTTCAATAGAAGCCCGTTTCTTGCCGAACAACTCCTGCACCTTTTCCATTTCTTTTTGCAACTCGTTCAGTTTACGATCATTTTCCGCCAGCCGTTCCATTTCCCGGCCCGCGCTTTCAATCTGAAAACTCTCCAGAAAAAACCGGTAGCGCTCCTTTAACTCTTGGCAAGACTGCATTTCTTTTTTAAAATCGTTTTCCAAATGGGCCAGGTTTTCCCGGCTAACCTGCAATCCGGACAGCAAACCGTTTTCTTCCGCCCTAAAGCCAGATAACCGTTCATTTTGTTTCATTAGATTGCTTTTTAGCGTTTCCAGCTTTTCTTCCCACTCGTCAACAGCTTTGAGCTTTGCCCTTAAGTCATCGTTCATCTTTTTAAGCGCACTGCCCAGGGCAGGCAAATCAAGTTTCCTTAAGCCTTCGGGCAGCTTTTGCACAACATCATCATACTCTTTTCTTTTATCCTGCAGATCCCCAGTTGCCTGTCCGAGCTGCTCTTTTATGCTTTGTAACTGCCCGGCGGTGAGGAGATAATTTTGATCCGCCTTTTTTAATGCTTTTTCTGCTGCTGCCAGCTCCTTTTCTGCTGCTGCCAGCTCCTTTTCCAGTAAAGCCGGTTCTGCCTCTTCGCCCTGCCGGGACGCGGGATGGGGATGATGCACAGAACCGCAGACAGGACAAGGCTCGCCCTCCTGCAATTTTTTCGACAGCAGGTACGCCGTATTTTTCTCCAGGGCCTTTACGGCAGCTTCCTTTTGCTCGCGGCTTCGCCTGTAAAACATTTCCGCTTTTTGCCGCTCTTCTTCCAGAGAGTTTAGCTTTGCGGCAGTTTTGTCCGACAGGTCCTGCAGTTCCCCGATTTTTTCCTGCATGGCTTCCAGCTCGCTTTTTTTCAACTTTAACAAGCCCCAAACCATCTCAAGCTTATGGATTTCTTCCTGTTCGCTGCTCACCGCCTGTCGTCCTGCAGGTTTTTCTTCTTCATGTTCCTGCGCTTCTTTTGTTAAAACATGCAAAACCTCTTTCGTTTGCACTATCTTGCGGGAAACGGCCTGCAGCTCATCCTCCCGGGCAGCGATCTCTGCATTTAGTTTTGCTATTTTCTTCTTCAATTCACTTGCACTTTTCTCAGCAACACCAATTTTACTTTCCAATAAAACTCCTTCCTGGATTTTGCTCCGGTACTGCGGATCCGTCTTTAAGGAGTCTATTTGCCCTTTCAGGAGCTTAATCTTTTCTTCCGCGTCAGCAGCCTCTCTGCTTTCCCTGCGGATGATATTATTCTTAAGCTCGATTTTTTCCTGCACCCCCCGCTCCGCTACCGCAAGCCCGCCTATTTTAACCCCCAACTGTTTGAGCTCCCCTTTGATCTCCAGGGCATCGGAAAGTCTGGTCCGGAAAGCCACAAGCTTTGGTTTCTCTGTTTCCGCTTCTTTCTTGAGCCCACCAAACTTCCCCCTGGTTTCCTCCCGTTCTGCAGCAACAAAAGGCAACCTGGCCAGGATTTCATCCAGCCTTTTTTCTGTTTCTGCAAGCTTCTCCGCAAGTCGGCCCGTCTTGCCGACCAGTTCCGCGAGCTCAGCCGCTTTGGCGGCTTTTTCCAACCGGATTCTTTTACTGCTGATCTCTTCCTGGTGCGAGCAATGCTGCTGCTCTTTTTTCTTGATCTGCTCAAGGCTTTGCACCAGCTGCCATACCTCTTTAGCTTCATTAAACCGTGCCTCGAGCTGCTGCAGCTCTTTTTCCGCCCGGCTTCTTTCCAAGGCCGCTGCCTTTAACGCGTTTTCCGCGTCTTCAAGGGCTTGATCCGAAGCATCCCCAAGCATCGACAAAGCCCCTTCCACCTTGTCAATGCGGCTTTTCAAAACGGACACCTTTTTGGAAAGCTTCTCATTAAGCCGCCTGCCATACTCCTCCAGGTAGAAAATCCTCTCCAGCATATCGCGCTTTTTGGCATTGTCCAGCATTAAAAATTCCTGGAAACTGTTTTGCGGCAGGACCACAGCCCGTGTAAAATCATCATGGCTGAGGCCCAATAATTCTTCGATGCTGCGGCTGACCTCTTTCGCCCTGTCGCAGAGAGGAATTTCACCGGCTGCGGTGATTTCAATGAGCCTGGCAATCTTTGGTTCACAGGAATTCCCCGAACCCCTCTTCCGCTGATAAGTCCGCTCCACCCTGTACGTTTTTCTGATATTGTCCTTGAAAAGTTCAAATGTAAAAGATACCCTGGCCGTCTTCCAGCCCGTATTAATGATTCCCTGCGTGCCCCGCTCCGCTCTTTTCACCTTGCCGTACAAAACAAAAGTAATGGCGTCCAGCACGGTTGACTTGCCGCTTCCGGTAGGGCCGAAAATTCCAAAGAGGCCTGTTTCGCCCAGGCTGTCAAAATCAATGGTCTGTTTTTCGCGGAAGCTCTGCAGCCCCTCTATCTCAAGAAGCTTCGGCCTCATCCACAGCACCCCCCTCCTCCGGAACGTCCGGGTCTTCGTCTTCATCGTTTAAAACCTCGATGAAAGCCCCCAGCAGTTCCTCGGAAATCTCCTGCCCCATCCTGTATTTGTAGTAGTCTTTAAACAAATCGTCAATTCTTTTTCCTTCCCTGCTTTCCGGGGCTGAAACCTCCGCTACCTCCCCCTTAAGCCTGGGACGGATGTTAATGATACCCGGATGCAGCGCTCTAAGGCGTTTTTGCTCTTCCGCCGTCAGAATGCGGTCGGCCACTATCTCCAAGTCGATCCAGGCATTTTTATCCCGTCCCTCTTCGCACCACCTAAGGGCTTGTCCGATGCCCTCCTCTGCAACCCATCTGCAAAGGGATTTTCCGCAATCGAGATAGACCGGGGTTATCACAGCCTTTTCTCCCGGATGAGCATCGACGAGGTACACGGCCTTGCTGTACCCGGCCTCGGAAAAGCTGTACGCCAGCGGCGAACCAGAATAATAAGCCGGAGAGGGGGCACTTTTAATCTGCTGCGGCCGGTGCAGGTGCCCCAGGGCAATAAAGTGGGCCCCGGCAGGAAGGACTGCCGGATCAACGGTCAGCGCCCCTCCCACCTGCAGCGTCCTCTCCGACTCCGACTCCTTGCCTCCCAGCATAAACAGATGCCCCACTACCAGGTTGACGGTATCTGCTCTGAACTTTTTACTCAGCGAGGCAAGAATGCTGCCGATTTTATCGGAATAGGCCCTCTGCAGCATATCTTCATCCGCGTGCTGCGACAATATCTCCTCCAGCCGCGCCTCTGAGGGGAACGGCAGCGCAATAATGACGGCATGCTCCTCACACCCCGGAACTTTTAATTCCAGCCAGCCCGGCCCGGAATCAACCAGCCGGACACCGCTGCTGCTGCCCATGCCGAGCGTTTTGGCATCGCTGCGGGGATAGCCGAGCAAAATCACACCGCTTTTGGATGCCAGCGGACCCGCAGCACAAAGGCGCTCCGGATTATCATGGTTTCCCGCGATAACCACAACCGCCCTCTTCCCCCTGTCGCTCAGCCTGTCCACAGCGTCATAAAAAAGTTCCTCCGCAGCTGCAGAGGGGTTATAAGTATCGTAAATATCACCGGCAACAAGGACCAGATTAACGTTCTTTTCTTCCACCATCGTGCAGAGACAGTCAATGAACTCCCTCTGTTCTTCAATGCGGCTGATCTGCTCCAGAGGCTTGCCCAGATGCCAGTCGGACGTATGTAAGATGCGCATAAACAACCTCCCTCCTGACGATATTAAAGGCCTTTGGAACGGACATATTCCTCCACATCCACATTATATACGATCTCTTCCACGGTAAACACCGCCCAGGGGCCTTTGTCCCCGTGTTTTCAGATCAACGTGATCCTCCGGCCTGATATCGTTTTCAAAGCGCTGGTTGTTGGAAACGGGCATGTTTGTTTGCAATTTCCTTGTTGTGTCCCGAAATTAAACGAAACTAAACCAAATTAAAAGGCACCCTGTTAAATTTTTCTATTTTATGGTATACTAATAGTAATAACTTCTTTGGAGGAACGACAATGCTACCGGCATTTCTGCACCGGTATTTCTGGGATCATCAGACAAGTCAGATAAATGAAGAAACGCACAGTTTTTTCATTATTGAGCGGCTTCTGGAAATCGGTAACGATGATGCCATCCGCTGGATTTTGCGTCGTTATCCCCGGCAAAAAATTATTGAAGTGCTGAAAAACAGCCGCTCTCTTTCCAAAAAAACAATAAATTTCTGGAAAAATTACTTCCGGTTAGATAAGGAGGAGGTCAATTGTACGCAAACGTCCTCTCGAGAGAGCGAATCGATTTACTGGCCAGACTAAACGGTTATAACATTTTACAGGGTTTATACCTGGCTGGCGGCACCGCTGCCGCATTACAGCTTGGTCACCGGAAATCAGAAGACTTTGATTTTTTTTCACCTCATTTATCTCCGGAAAACTTGGCAAATAGTTTATCGGCACACGAACCATTTGAGATATCTTCGATTACAGCGGGGTCTTTGCATGGTTTTATTAACAATGTAAAAATAAGTTTTCTGTTATATCCATACCCGCTTATCTTTCCTACTCAGACGTTTCTTAACATTACTTTAGCAGATATAAAAGATATTGCCTTAATGAAAATTGTCGCTATTGCTAACAGAGGTACCAAAAAAGATTTTGTCGATCTCTATTTCATATGCAAGGCTTGCATTCCGCTCGAAGAACTGCTGTTTAATTTTTTTCCCAAGAAATATTCGAGCCAAAGGTATTCGCTTTACCACATTTTTCGAAGCCTACAGTTTTTTGAAGATGCGGAGAAATCCCCTCCTCTTGATATGTTACATAATGTTGATTGGAATGAGGTCAAAGCTTTCTTTACGCAAGAAACAGATCGCCTGGCAAAAAAAATGTTTTAGCTCAGCTTGTACTTCCTGTGGAAAATTTCATTCTTAGCTTCTCCACGACAGGTATATCGGCAGGGCTAAAATCGAATAGCCCAAGGTCCGCAACAGCTGCCCATTTTACTTCATCATGCTCCGACAAACGCATATCTCCGGAAATCCAGTCCGCAAAATATACCAACAGTTCAATAGCCCCGTGTTCATAGCAATAGACACTCCTGGCGAAAAAATCTCCCACACTGACCACAATCCCCAGCTCTTCAGCAAGCTCCCGCTTAAGACATTCCTCCGGGGATTCGCCATCCTCAACCTTTCCCCCGGGAAATTCCCACTTTCCGGCCAGCCTGTAACCTGCCGCCCGTTTGGCGATGAGCACTTTGCCATCCTTGATAATAATAGCAGCCGATACCTGTTTCAAAATAGTGTTCATTACTACCCTCTATGAGATTAGCATTGATTATTTATGATAAGCCGCTTTCCCAGCCCCGTACACGAGCAGCAACTGCACGGCCAACAAAGCCAGGCTGCCCAAGACGACCAAGATCCAGAGCCACATCCGGGTAATTTCAAACCCTAAATGTAGCATCCCTTGCAGGTTGGCCGCGGTAGAGTTGTCAACCAACGCGACAAACGCTGAGAAAGAGCATACGATCAGTAAAACAACTGTTGCCAAAACAGCCGCCTTCTTAAGGGCCCCGCGCAATTCCTGCCCGTCCAGCCCGTTAATTTTCGCTTTTCTTCCCGTATATACTCCCGCCGCTGCCCCCACAAGGACGTTAAAGACGGGTACGCCCATGAAGAAGCCGAGAAGGCCAACCGAATAGAACAGATAAAGAGCGAGCAGCGCAATTAGCGGCAAGCTGTAGAAGTTATACACCAGGCCGCGCAAAACAATCATATCAAGACACAATCCTGCCAGCAAGCCGGCGATCGCCCCCCATTTAATGCCTGCTTCGCCCAAACCCAACAAGTAACTGCCCCACCATGAAAGGCACATTGTCGCTACCGGGATGATCACCCCCAGGGTAATCCCGGCAAATATTTTGTCAAACCTTTGCACCAAAAACCATCCTCCGATTCGAAAACAGAACGCTGTCCACCATTCTCTATCATTATATTACATAGAGGATATATATTCCAGCAAAGGTAATACGTCGCAACTTGTTGTTTTATACAAACAGTAGCAAAACAAGATACAAAACATAGTATATTACAAATTGATAAGTAGGTGAATCAGTGTGGGTACTCGTAGAATCGGATTATTTGAATGCTGTATGCTACTGTTCAGGACTGCAAATGTACCGATCCTCCCTGACGCTGAAGCACGTGGTGTTGCTTCAGTTTTTCAGTCTCCAACCGGAGGGGGAAACGTATTAGTAGCTGCAATCGGGCTTCCTGACCCGCAGGTATTAGGCGGTGAAACTTATGTTGCATGGATTCGCAATACCCCCCTTGGCCAAACGATTCCATTTCAGTTGCTTCAAACAGGGCCTGTTATAATTGAGCCGGGAGTTTGGGTCGGCGCTTTCGTTTTTGGCCCGGGGGAAGCAGTTGCCCCGTTTGAAGATATTGTTGTAACTGCTGAAATCGCCCCGCCATTTATTCAACCTTCTTTAGAACGGATTGCGCTTATTGGTTTATTTAATCAATGTCGTCCTCAATAAATTTGTCAAGTTTTTGGCTGTTCAAGGGATTCGCCCGCTGCTAAATCCGGCAAAGGCGAATTCTTTTTCTTTGTTTCCGGGCGGGGCTATTTCATTGCATCGAGCAAGCCATTCAGCTTATCAATGGAACTTCTGTCTTTCTGTAATATCTCCCCCGCTAACTCCCTAGATTTATGATCAAGATTACCCCTCAGTACTTTTTCAGCCATACTTACTCCCTTGGTTTCACCTTCCAGCGCTTTTTTAATAATTTCTTCGGTATCAGCCTTTAAACCCAAGTCCATACTGACTTTCATATCAGCCATCGTGCCCTTCATCCCGAGGTTTTCATGCGGCCGTCCGCCTAGGTCCTGAATATAATCAGCTAATATGTTGATATTCTGTCGATGCTGCTTTTGAATTTCTTGAAGGGTTTTCTTCACATTATGATCATCTTTTACCTTGGAGATAAAATTATTAAAACTCTCCACTGCCATGTATTCTCCCTGCAAGAGCTGATTAAGAGAGCTTATAGTTTCTTTATTTTCTGCCACCTTATTTTCCGTCACCTTGGTTTTGCCTCCTTCATGACGAATTCTTCCTTATCTTATCTTTCCACCTATCCGAAGACAAATACATTACAGTAGTGTCAGGTACACTTGACATCTAAGAATTACTCTGTTATGCTGGATGTAAGGTATACTTGACACATTTGCAGGGGGCAATGCCGTGCAAAACAATGTAAGGCGGTTTCGGGAAAAGTTAGGATTGACCCAAAAAGAACTGGGAGAGCGCGTGGGAGTTTCACGCCAGGCGATCAACGCGATAGAAACAGGTAAGTATGATCCGTCGATCTGGCTAGCGTATGATCTGTCGCAATTTTTTGGTGTATCAATTGAGGAGCTGTTTCTGTTTAAAGAGGAGGATAGAAAATGAAGGGTCTTCTCAAAAACCCGGCAGTCAATGCGGTTTGTCTAAGCTTGTTTTCCGCGTTCTACGGCCTTATCTTTATCATTACTTCCGGCCATATTGAGTTTAAAAGCCTGTTATATTACAGCCGGACAGCAAGAATTTATCCGTTTTGGACTGCCTGGAGCAGTTTTCTTGCTTCAGGGCATCACGTTTACATCGCCTTTACCTTGATTGCGATCACTATGCTGGTTGTGTTCATGCTGCTTATGCGCCGCCGCCCCTATGATGAATACCACACTGCCAACCTCATCCAATGCCTCGTGGTAGCCGCGATACTGACACTTATCGCCATTGCCGTATTTTACCTTATGATATTGAGCGATCCCAACGGCATTGTGGAAAAGTTTACCCTGTTCATTGTTATAAACTGGACGACAGTGGTACTTTCGGACCTGGTGTTTGTGTTCGTATGCAGATGGAGATAGAGCTATGAAAATCCTCCTGATACAGCCTAAAATGAATAAACGGCCCATGGATACCGACCTTAAAACCAGCATGGCCCCGTCTCTGGCGCTGCTTACTTTAACGAGCCTTACACCCGGGGAACATGAAGTGAACATCTGCAATGAAAATATCGAAAAAATAGATTATAACTGCGGAGCGGATCTGGTTGGCATTACCATAACCTTGGATGTAATGCCGAGGGCCGTAATAATTGCGGAACAATTCCGCAGGCTTGGAATTCCGGTTGTAGCGGGCGGAATACATGTCACGTGCAGCCCTGATGAGTGCATGCAGCATTTTGACGCCATTTGTATCGGAGCTGCCGAGCGTGTCTGGGCACGTATAATAGAGGACGCAGCACAGGGCAGGCTTCAGCGGGTCTACCATGACATGGAAAATTTTCAGGGAGATGAGATTGTATCCCCGGCTTACAACAAAATTGATAAAAGCCGGTATCTCTTCTCGAACGTCGTTACCACCAGCCGCGGTTGCCCAAACAGATGCGATTTTTGTTACAATAGCTGCCAAAACAGAATTTATGTTCAGCGTCCGATAAAGGATGTGCTCAGAGATATTAAGTCGCTTGGAACACGGCATGTGCTATTTATTGACGACAATTTTATCGGGGTGCCGTCCTATACCCGCGAATTGCTTGGCTGCCTGCGGGGGATGAATTTAAAATGGAGCGCCGCGGTTACTACAAAAATTGCCGACTACCCCGACTTGCTGGACCTGATGGCCGAGACGGGCTGTCAAAGCCTTTTTATCGGCTTTGAATCGATCAACAACTCGTCTTTACGAGGAGTAAACAAGGCTAACCGCTTTGAAAAATATGATAGGCTTGTCACAGAAATTCACAGCCGGGGTATTATGATTAATGCCAGCATGGTATTTGGCCTGGACGGGGATGAACCGGATGTTTTTCGGCGGGCTCTCGATTGGCTGGTAAAAAATAAAATTGAGACGCTGACTTCTCATATTCTCACCCCATACCCCGGCACAAAGCTCTATCGCCGGATGAAGGAAGAAGGGCGGATAACCGACTATGATCTTTCCAAGTACAATACATCGCATGTAGTGTATAAACCTAAGGGAATGACGGCAGAGGAACTTTACGAAGGCTACCTTTGGATATACCGAAATTTTTATTCCCTTCAAAACATATGGCGCCGCATGCCGGAGCATAGGGAACAGCGAAAACCATACCTTTTGTTCAACTTGTTTTATCGCAAATATGGGTGGATTACCTCGGCACTGACACAAGTTATACCGGAAAGGGCAATCGGGCGGCTGGCGGCACGAATCTCCTACCGGGTAAAATGATAATGCTGGAAAATGGTGAAGCAGGGGGACGGTTCTTGTGCTTCACTGCCGGCAGTGAAGCACAAGAACCGTCCCCCTGCTTCACAACCAAACCCGGACATTAAAACAAAAACAATAAATTCCATCCTCAAACAAGCGGGGCTGAAATAAGCCCCCGCTAAAGGGTATCAAAATAAAAAATAAAAGTTAAAGGAGGTTTTATCGTGAAATTAATCTATCCTGCTTGCTTTTATCCTTGCGAAGAAGGCGGATATACTGTTACATTTCCCGATTTACCAGGCTGTGTAACCGAAGGCGATACGTTAACTGAAGCCGTAGATATGGCTATTGATGCTGCCGCCGGTTGGCTCTTGGATGAGGTGGAAAATAAAAGACCAATACCTAAATCCTCAGATATTAAAAGCGTTGTGGCAGATGAATATGAAGACGGCTTTGTCAGTCTGATTAGTGTCGATCTTGATGAATATGCCAGAAAACACAGTAATAAAGCTGTTAAGAAAACACTAACCATCCCTGCTTGGCTTAACACTCTTGCAGAAAAAAATAATATAAACTTTTCACAAATTCTTCAAGAAGGATTAAAGAAACACCTTGGAATTAAGCAGCCTTAACCGGCTGTTTTTTTCACACCTCTAAACCTGCCGTTTAGTATATAATCCCAAAATTAGAGAGATAATAAAGAAAATACATATGGCATTTCTTAAGGTGTTTTAAATGTTTAAAACAAAAGATGCTATTATAGCCGGCGTATTAGCCGGATGGATGGGATTTTTATTGCACCTTTTCCGGAGGGCCGTATTCCACACCGAATTTTTCCACAGTCACACGTCTGATACGCTGATCCTCAAGAGGCTTATCTTCAGAGTCCCTAGGCACTTCTGAGATCCTGTCCACGACATCCATCCCTTCAAGAACAGTGCCGAAGGCGGCGTACTGGGTGTCCAGATGGGGTTGCTCAGCCACGGTAATGAAAAACTGGGAACCCGCTGAATCGAAAGGCTCGGAGCGGGCCATAGAGATTACACCCCGTTTGTGGAGAATCCCGTTGTTGTGACCGTTAGCGGCAAACTCCCCTTTAATGAAATAACCGGGTCCGCCGCGGCCTGTTCCTTCAGGGCACCCTCCCTGGATCATAAAACCCGGGATTACGCGATGGAAGATAAGCCCGTCATAGAACCCTTCCTCTGCCAGGGAAATAAAGTTCCTCACTGTATTGGGAGCATTTACCGGATCCAATTCCACCTTAATCAGCTCGCCGCTTTCCATCTCAATTGTAGCGACCGGCTTTTGGATACCGGCAAACTGTTCTTCAAGCGATCCGCTCTCCGTACTATTTATCTTACCGTCTCCTCCTCGAAGCAGCATAAATGCCGCGGTCAGAACCACAACGGCCAGCACTGCGATGACGACCGGATTAACCCTGAAACTGGAACTGCCGCGCTGTTTGCCGGTTGGCACCTCTTTCTTGCGCCTCTTTTTCTTACCCATCCTTCTCCCTCTCCCCATATTCAACCAGGTAGTATTTTCGATAGGAGCCATGGGGACAGTTCCATCGTCTTCCCTTCGGACCTCCGCTTCGCTTCGGTGACGCTCGAACCGTCCCCAAGGCTCTTGCTTCTAAAATTCAAATAACAAGGGACTGCTGCACTCCCCTTTTAAGCTCTAAATGCTCGAGAGCTGCATCTTTGTTAATAGGCAGATTTTTAACATAGTCATGCTCAAAGTAAGAAACCTTCAAAATACCATTTTCTATTTCTTCTACATTTTTAACAAAAACAAGCATTAAGTCTTTTTCCTGCCTGGTCATTACCGGGAAGCCGAAATAGTTATTGGTGTATTTTAAAGGGCCTTTTTCTTTGGCGTATTCTTCTGTAAAAATGATGTGTTTTTTGAGCCGCTGCAAATTATAATTATTAAGATTAAATTTCTCTTTCTCTATCATTTTCTTTACATGCACTGCAAAACTTTCGTCGATTTCGTAGCCTACGCTGTTTCTGCCGGCAGCTATCGCCGCCAGGGCAGTCGTGCCCGTGCCCAAAAACGGGTCCAGCACAGTATCTCCAAAGACCGAATACATATTAATTAATCGGAACGGCAACAAAAATGGGAAGGCAGCGCTTCTGTCCCGCAACTCTTTATCATTCATTTCCTGCCTGATGCCCTTAAAATCCCACACATCGGAAAACCAGCTATTTCTTTCCTCCCAGAAAAAGCTGCTGCGCCTGCGGTTCAGTTTTTCTTCCGGGGAGGCAAAAATTCTTTTTTTACCTTTGCGGAAAATGAGAATGTACTCGTGTTCCAGCGTTACATAAGCGCCCGCGGGAAGCATTCCGGAACCCATGAACTTATTGGGTGCATTGGTCTGTTTGCGCCACAAAATTAGCGGCAAAACATCAAATCCCAGCTCAAAACACTTCTTTTGAATGCGTGAATGGTTGGCAAACAATTGAAAACGGTTATTTATCGTTCTAGTGGCATCGCCGATGTTAATACAGGCAAAGGCCCCGTTTTTCATGACCCGAAACAGCTCTTGCCAGACATCATCAAGAATGCTGTGCATGGCCTCGAAAGCATTAAGATAGTCGCCTTCCTCAAGAAACTGAGCAATACGGGGATTTTGGCGGGCAAAGACCCCGTCCCACATTTCAATCATGGGATAGGGCGGCGAAGTAACAACCAGGTCAATGCTTTCGTTATCTAAATGGCTCAGCCTTCTGGCATCCTTAAAAATAAATTTATGCCTTGTCTCCAATGTGCCGACCTCTCCCCGTTTTCATAATTCATCACCAGCACTTCATCAATTGCGCCTCTTTTGTCGGCTTTGGAATTAATGACTCTCTTCGCTTGTATTACTTCGATGTGATAATCATGATAAAGTTCTCTAATGAAATCGGTTGCCGAATTGGAAAGGAGGAACTTAACTCCTTTATTATTCAACTTATCACATGCCTTTTTCAAGCGTATCTGCTCGTCCCGATCAAAGCCGCCTTTATCATAACCGGTGAAGCCTGCGGTAGCTGAAAGGGGGTCATACGGCGGGTCAAGATAGACAAAATCTCCCTTTTTTGCCTTTTGCAAGGCATCCTCAAAGTCCCGGCAAGTAATAGTGATATCGGCCTTATTAAAATAACCGCTGACAGCGCGCAGAACGCTTTCATTGACAATGTTGGGATTTTTGTAATTACCGAAAGGGGTATTGAACTCTCCAGCTTTATTAACCCTGAAAAGACCGTTATAGCAGGTCTTGTTCAGGTAAATCATTCTTGAAGCCCTTTGTACCGGCGAAAGCCTGCCATATTTCTCTTTATCCCGATCTTGCCGGCGCAGCTTATAAAAATATTCTTTGTTATTTTGATGTTTTTTAAGGTCTTCAATTAATTCCTCCACATTATCCTTAATAACCTGGTAAATATTAATTAATTCGCTGCTAATATCATTTACCACGGCTTTCTCCGGTTGCAGTTCAAACAAAACCGCGCCGCCTCCAAGGAACGGCTCAAAATAAGTTGAAAAATCCTCCGGCACAAATTTTATGATCTGATTTAATAATTGCCGTTTTCCACCAGCCCATTTTACGACAGGAACAACGAGTATATCTTTTTGCATCATTAAACCTCATTTATGTAAACGATAGTCCCTCTGAAATTTTTGTAACTGCTCAATAATCTAAGAGATAATCTGTTATACCGTGAAGCAGGGGGACAGTTCCATCGTCTATCCACTTTCTAAGGTGCGGGGACACACCTCTTCCAGAGGAATGTGCAGTTACAAATTTTTATTCTCTTTCCGGCACTTAAATCCTTGCAGAATGACGCATCTTTATCAAAAAGTCAGTGCTGTTTAACAGTAATTTTTTAAACACAGAGCCGTTTTATCCAAAATTTACCCTACCATGCCTCACTTTGCCTATGCCTTCTATTGATAATCCAAAAGATTGACAAAGGAGATGTTAATCGTCTCACCGTCGATTTCCATCAGCGCGGCGCTAACGGGCAGGTTGAACCTTCCCGGACCCGCGCTCCCCGGGTTCAGGTAGAGCACGCCGTTTCGCCTGTATTCGGCCGGTTTGTGTGAATGGCCGCTGATAACGGCATGAATTCCGGAGGTTTTGGGATCGAGGTCAAGGCTGCCCAGATCATGCAGCACATAAGCATAGATATTTTCAATTTTTACAACCTCGGTTAAGGGGATCTCAGCAGCCCAGTCACCCCTGTCCATGTTGCCCCGCACGGCAACAACAGGGGCGATTCCTCTTAAACCATCCAGTACAGCAGGCTTGCCTATATCCCCGGCATGAATAATTAATTCGCATCCCTGAAAAATCCGCGGCACGCACGGGCGCAGGAGCCCGTGCGTGTCGGATATAACACCGATTTTTTTCTTGCCCATAGATCACCCGTCCTTTTATGATAAAAAATCCTGACAATTGGCGCTTGATATTTATTATCTTTTTCCTTTCCCCTTATAAATTTCCTTCACTAATTTTGCAATCCGCCTGCCCGCCTGCTTCTCCTTAAGGCGCAGCCTACCTTCCTTTTTAGCCTCAAGATGTCCCAGCTCTTTTTGCAGCTTCAGCCAGCTATTCCACCTTTGCCTGTCAAGGGCCCCGGAATAAAGTGCTTCTCTGACGGCACATCCCGGTTCATTGTTGTGGCTGCAGTCGTGAAATCGGCATAGTTTAATCAGCTCCTCAATATCGCCGAACATGACCTCCATGCCCGTATCCGCCTCCCAGATATAAAAATCCCGCAGATCGACCACCTGCGGGATTGCCTAAGGAAACACACAAGAAAAAACACGCTACCAGCGTGTGTTTGCTCTTTATTTAATGACACTTTTCAGGTTGCTCGAAAGAAGTTATTGCACAGGAAACACAAACAAAACCTCCCATCAAAGATGAAAAGCCGTTGTGTAAAACCTGCGCAGCTATTTAGTTAGCCGAAAATCACCCTGGCATCTTTTACCGACATTTAAGCAACTCCTTTCGCATATAAATGGCAAAATTACTGCAACATGCTCATTATATGCCTTACTATCGGGAGCTGTCAATCTCATCCGGCCTAAAAGTGACAAATAGTTTACTGCTTTGACTTAAGCAAATCCCGGATCTCTTCAAGGAGCACTTCTTCCCGGCTTGGCGCCGCGGGTTCAGGTGCCTTTTCCTCTTTTTTCTTCCTTGAGGAGAGAAGCTTAATAAACAGGAAAATGGAAAATGTTATAATTACAAAGTCGACAACAGACTGGGTAAAGGAACCGTATAAAACGGCAACTTCCGCAATATCGCCGCTTGCAGGGGCAATGACGTATTTTAAACCCGTAAAATCGACCCCTCCTGTAAGAACGCCCAGCACCGGCATAATTATATCGTTAACCAATGAGCTTACTATCTTGCCGAAGGCTCCGCCGATAATTACACCAACAGCTAGATCAATAACATTTCCTTTTAAGGCAAATTCTTTAAACTCCTTCAGCATACAGAACACCCCTTTTCCACAATATAGCTCTTAATCTAAAACCTCTATTTTCTGTTCCTGTTGTCAAGCAAGTATACTTTATCACAAAAAAGGCTCAAAGGGTAGCCTCCTGCCCTCTCTTTTTTTTACAGCCATACCCGGCCTGTCTTACCTGAAAAAAAACAGCCGGCTAAGGCTAAAACCGGCCGCTTGTACCGCCCCTTACGGCAATTGCTTATTTTTTTGTTCCCGTATAGATAAGGACCGCATCCCGCAAAAATGCCGCCAGCCCAGGTTGTTTCTTATCGTAATACGCCGCAAATCTTTCATCGTCCACGTACATCCGGGCAACTCCCGCATGGGCTTCCCTGGTGTACCTGTCCCAGTAACAGCCAAGCCATCGGCGGTGCAAATCCGCCGCCCTTTGAGCCTGCTCACTGCCGGGATCTCCAGTTTTAAAAGCGGCAAGGAGCAGCTCCAAATATTCCTTTTCAAGCCTCACGGCCTCTTCGTATTGTTCCCGCGTCATCTTTTTCAGCTTTTCATTCGATTTGTCAACAGCTTCATCACCGTATTTTTTGCGAATTTCCTCACCATACTTTTTTTCGTTGTCATCAATTAATTTTTGTTTAAAACCCTCGAATTTTTCTTGATCGCTCATGATTGTTCTCCCTTCAAAAAAAATAAGAATTCCAATCTCGTCATCATATCTCGGAAAACTATATACCTTGACGTAACGTTAATGTCAAGGGCTTGCTTAATTTTTTTTTCAAGTAAAATATGTTTTATCAAGCAAAAGGAACCAGCCTCCTGTTTTCGTCGTCAAAGTGTATAAATAAACAGAAAGAAAGGACGGTTGAAGATGAAGGGAGCAAGAAAACGTCGCCTGGTGACAGTAATAATGTTGTTACTTATGATTTTAACTCTTCCTGCTGCAGGATGCCGCCAGGAGACGGCAAGCGGTGAAGAAAATATAACGGTGCCTGAACAGGAAGCCGGGGTGCCCGGTTCTTTTGATCCCGCACTTTCCGGTGCAGTCAACAAATTAGGAATGAAACTGTTTACCGGGCTCCTGGAAGAAGATAAGGAGATCTTTATCTCGCCTGCCAGCATTGCCCTGGCCCTGGCCATGACCTACAACGGGGCGCGGGGAGAAACCCGGGATGCGATGGCAGATGTCCTGGGTATCGAAGGGGTTGACCTGGAAAAATTTAATGAGCATAACCAGGCTCTGCTCCATCTGCTCCGGCATGCAGATCCTTCTGTCAAGCTCCACATTGCCAACTCCCTCTGGATGCGCGAAGGGTTGCAATTTGATCCTGCCTTTGTTGAACGCAACGAAGCATTTTACAATGCCGCCATCAGTGAATTGGACTTTAATTCTCCCAAAGCCGCGGGGACAATAAACGATTGGGTAAGCGGGCAGACCGCCGGGATGATCGAAGATCTCATCGAGCCGCCGATCAATCCTCTGACTATACTTTTCCTGATCAACGCCATCTATTTCCAGGGGGAGTGGAGCGAAGCCTTCGATACGGAAAAAACCCGTGAAGACACTTTTAACCTCCCCGGAGGCGAAACAACAAAAGTACCCTTTATGTCCCGTTCAGGAGAAATGGCTTATTACGAAGAAGATTCTTTTCAGGCTGTCCGCCTTCCATACGGGGAAAAAGAAAATTTGGCCATGTATGTCTTCCTCCCGGCTAAAAACTCCAATCTGCAGGAATTCTCCGGTATTTTTGCCGAAAAAAGCTGGAATGAATGGCGCGAAAGCTTCCATACGGCGGAGGGACAGCTCTTTCTTCCCAGGTTCTCCCTGGAATATGAAAAGTCTTTAAACGATGTCTTAGCAGCTCTGGGCATGGAGATCGCCTTTGATCCGGAAAGGGCAGATTTTTTGGATATGGTTTCCTGGGAAAAAGAACCAAATCTTTATATAAGTGAAATAAAGCATAAAGCTGTTATTGAGGTTGACGAAAAAGGAACCGAAGCAGCAGCGGCCACATCAGTGGAAATGAGACTTACAAGCGCGCCCGCTTTCAGTTTTAACATGAAAGCAGACCGGCCCTTCTTTTTCCTCATCCACGACCGGGAAACGGATGTTGTCCTTTTCATGGGCACAGTAATTGATCCCGGCCAGCAGGCCGGTTAAGGGAAACGAATGCCGCTAGTTTACTTTTGAAATATTAAAACCCGCTCTTTTCCAGGCGGGTTTTTATTGTGCACCGCCGATCATAGTCGGCAAACCGGCGGTGCCGCCAAGTTTTCCTTAGTTTTGCTTGTAAGGGAAACATACTTGGCAATGGGCCTTAAATGTGAGACAATATAAGTAAAAAGCCGGGGATAAATATATTACAATCAAAGGAGGTCGGACTTCACTATGGCCAAGGCCCTTTTAATTATTGATATGCTCCGGGATTTTTTGGAAAAAGATGGTGCCCTTTTTATCGGGAACCCGGAGGAAGTAATAAACAACGTCTCCGCCAGATTGCAGCAGTGGCGTTCGCAAGGGAATCCGGTAATTTATATCATGGACAGACATTTGCCAAACGACGCGGAGTTTAAAATGTTTCCTCCCCACTGCCTGGCCGGTGAACGGGGCGGCGAGGTTATAGACGCCCTTGCGCCAAAGGAGGGAGATTTTCTGATCTTTAAGCGGCGCTACAGCGCTTTTTTCGGCACTGATCTTGACTTAACGCTCAGGGAGCTGGGAGTAACAGAGATTGAACTGGCCGGCGTTTGCACCCAGATTTGTGTCCTTTACACCGCGGCTGATGCCCGCATGAGGCAGTATGACGTAACGGTTAGGAAAAACTGCGTGTCTTCTTTTGACGAAAAAGCCCATGAATTTGCTTTAAAAGAAATGAAAGAAACCCTTGGCGTAAAAGTTATTTAGGGGGCTCATCTTGTTCCCCTTGAAACTGTCCTTGTTCTTGTTCCAGTGAATAAGAAAATAAAGGCAGTTTCTCCTTGCGGTTTTGTTTTCCGGTATCCGGGAACATGGAATCATCGCCGAGCCTGGAAGCGATTACACCGCATAAACTGCCGAAGATTAAATGATCGATCAAACCCAGCAAAGAGGTCAGCGGCTTTCTGGGTCTTTCCACTACCCCGGCTCTGGGCGTCAGCCCGAATAAAGTAAGCCATAATAATAAACCAATACCCATCCCCTTTACAGCAGCTTTATCCCGTCCCGTCATTGACAGCAAGTAAACGGCAAATGTCCCTCCAACACCGGTTAAAATTCCGTTGGCAATCGCGCCGATGACCCTTCCTTCCATTGTATCGGCTTTTTTTTTGTCAACAAACAGGTTGGCAGCCAACTGGCCGTATTTTGCCTCAGTTAAACCTGCCCGGTATTCACATGCATTTAATAACCGTCCGGGTATGGAACTGATAACCCCGGTTACTATCCCAAGAAAAATGCGATCTTTAATTTTACCCATATCATCACCAGATCAAATTTTTCTTAGTTTCTCCTAAAGCCATTTTTATAACCGGAAAAATTTGTGCAAACGAAAATTGGTTATCAGCCGTCCGCTTTCGTGGTCTTTTTAGCCAAAAATGCTTCCTGGCCCGCTTTTGCCCCCCTGTACATCATATAATTAAGGATAAGATTATAAGCGTCTCTGTTCTTTAAAGAGAATTCCCCAATATAATTATACACTCCCGGATAGAGGCTCATTACCTCCGGATGTTTGGCTAAAAAAGCATATAACCAGTAAGCTACTTTCTTTTGCCGATCACAAAACTGATCAAAATTCAGATGGTGGACGTGGTGTGCTACAGCTCCGGGATTGTAACAAAGCCGAAGCCCCGATTGCCAGAGCCTGTAACCAAGTTCTATATCTTCATAGGCAGCGTCTGTAAAATCCTCGTCAAATCCCCCCGCCTCCAGCACTTTTTTCAAAGGCGCGGAAAGGTTGCCGGTAATAAAATAAGCAAAGTGAAGATTCCAGGGGGTTCTTATTTTCCCATAGGGAAAATAATATATATTTACCAGGTTTCTGACTTCAGGCGCGAGGGGAATTTCCGAAGACCACTCAATACGCCCTAAAATAGCGCATTCGCCAAATTCTTGCCTGCCTCTCCTGTGCTGAAATAATAGGTCCGGCGCGGCAAGGCAATCGTCATTTAAAAATAATACCGTTTCACCTTTGGCCTTTTTTAAGCCTGCATTCCGGGCTGCAGCAGGACCCTTGTGCTTTTGCCGGATGAAGCGGCAGGGAAAAGAAAACCCTGTGCTTTCTAAATATTCCCCAGTCCCGTCTTTTGAGCCGTCATCGATGACGATTACCTCAAACGGCCCGCCTTCACCTGTTTGTTTTTCCAGAGACCCCAATACCCGCTTTAAAACAGGCAAACGGTTACAGGTGGGAATTATTACGCTGATCAACTCCTGATGAGCCACCTTTTAGCCTCCTGTGCTAAAATTGTCATTTATCCGTTTCCGCTGCCACCAATTTTCTGCCGGTACCAATTAATTGTTCTTTGCAATCCGTCTTCCAGGGATACTCGGGGATGGTAGCCCAGTATTTGTTCTGCTGCCGAAAGGTCGGGAACCCTCCTTGGAATATCTTCATAATTTGGCCCGTAAAATTCGCTATGGGGTAAAAAGATTATTTCCCCCTTAATTTCCGAAACCTGAAGAATAACATGCGCCAGCTCCAGGATGGAAATTTCCCGCCGGCTCCCCAAATTTAAAATTTTTCCTTCCGCTTCCGGCCGGCTGCCCGCCTCAACAGTCCCCCTTACAATATCTTCGATATAGGTAAAACAACGGCTCTGGCTGCCGTCACCGTGTACTGTTAAAGGTTCGTTGCTGAGGAGTTGTTTAATAAAACGGGCAACAACACCGCCATAGGCAGAATTGTCTGCTTTGGGACCGTAGACGTTAAAATAACGCACAATTACCAGGGGGAGGCCCTGCCGGGCATAATGGAGGCAGAGGTGTTCGGCCGCGCTTTTGGAAACAGCATAGCACCAGCGGCCGGCTGCCCCGTACACTTGGTCCGCTTCTTCCTTAAAAGGAACTTCCCGGCTTTTCCCGTAGACTTCCGAAGTGGAGGCAAAAAGTACTTTTTTCTTCAGCTGCCAGGCCATTTTCAGCAGACTTAGGGTCTGGCACGTATTCACTTCAATAGTTTTAACCGGGTCTTCAGCATACTGCTTAACCCCCACGACTGCTGCCATGTGATAGACAATATCCACTTTTTGCATCTTTTCAAATAAAAGCGATTCGTCAGCTAAAGAGCCGACAGTAAAAAAAAATGACGGATTGGTAAGCAGATGTTCAATGTTTTCCAGCTTCCCTTTGCTTAAGTCATCTATTCCCCATACTTTGTTCCCTCCGTCCAGTAGCCGGGAACATAAATGAGAACCCACAAAACCGGCAGCCCCGGTTACAAGACAATTCATATACCCACCCCCAGGTACATAATGTTGGCAGCCTTCATCTCACGCGGATCAAAAAGATTCCTCCCGTCAACAATTAACGGATGCACCAGGGAGTCCCTGATACGCGCCAGATCCAGCTCCCGGTATTCGGGCCAGGCCGTTAAAATTAGGAGGGCATCTTTTCCCTCCGCCGCCTCATAGGGAGTCTGCACCCATTTGACCCCCGGAAAATCGGCTTCGCTAAATCCCGCTTCCCGGAAGCTTTTGACCCAGGGATCGTGAACAGTCAGCATCGCTCCCAGGGAAAGCAAATATCTCACAATGGGCAGGCTGTGAGAATCCCTAACATCGTCGGTTTCCGCTTTAAAGGCCATCCCCAAAACGCCGATATGCTTTCCGGCCAGGGTGCCCAGCTGTTCTTTAAGTTTGTGCACAACTTCTTTGCGCTTTTCTTCATTAACTTCCAAAACAGATTCCAACAATTTTGCTTGTTTTCCCTTTTTGTGAAATTGCGCAATTAAAGATTTTAAATCTTTTTCCAGGCAGGGTCCGCTGAAGCCGACCCCTGCTTCAAGAAAATAGGGATTAATCCTTGGATCCAGGCCAATCCCCCTGCTCACAACCCGGATATCCCCGCCAACTTTTTCGCACAGGACGGCTATTTCATTAATAAAGGAAATTTTGTTTGCCAGAAAAGCATTGGCCGCGTGCTTGATAAGTTCAGCATTTTCCCAGGTGGTAATGATGACGGGAACCCCGGGCGGACTGTATAAACGGGCAATTGTTTCCGCAATTTCCCCGGACTGGGCACCGACAATTATTCTCGACGGTTCCCAAAAATTTCGAACCCCTGATCCCTCCTGAAGGAATTCGGGATTGGAGACTATTACAGCTTTATCCTGAAGGCCTTTTTCCTCGAGATATTTGGCCACTTTTCTATTTGTGCCCAGAGGCACTGTACTTTTAATCACAACCGTGCAAGGGCTTTTGCGGTTTCGAACAACCTCCTCCACCGAAGCAAACACCTGCGAGACATCCGCTTCGCCGTTCGGCAAAGAGGGAGTTCCCACACAGATAAAAATAAGATCGCATGACTTAAGATCATCAACACTTGAAGTAAACTTCAGCAATCCGTTCTTAAGCGTTTCTTCAACAATCTCATGCAACCCCGGTTCATAAAAAGGTAATTTGCCTTTCAATATATCCTCTACTTTGGAAATATTTTTATCATAGCCCGTTGTTTTATAGCCAAGCTTTGCCAGGCAGGCCGCCTGAATCAGCCCAATATGTCCCAATCCCCCGACAACACCTATTTGAGCTTTCTCCATATATTTAACACCCCAGATTAGTTGTAACTGCTGCTTCACTTAAACATTATCCTCTGAGCAGTTTACTTTTCTTCTTGCTTTAATCGCGAGAATACCATCGCTGTTCTTTTTATGATATTAATTCGGTAAGACATTTGTTACTTACCGGGTTTGTCACATTTGAAGATAGAAAACATAATATAAAATAATATCCGGTTAATAAAAAATCTTTTTGACGGGGGAATGCCGATGCCGGTTGTACTGATCACAGGTTCCACAGGTCTTATTGGCTCCGAGGCGGCTGAATTCTATGCTCGCCTGGGTTTTAATGTTGTAGGAATCGATAACGATATGCGCAGGTACTTCTTTGGAAACGAAGGCTCAACTCTTGGAAACCTCCGACGCCTGGAAGCCCGGTTGGGCTCCGGATATAAGCACTATGACCTTGACATCAGAAATGGGGAAAAAGTAAACCAAGTCTTTGCCCTGTACAAAAACAATATCTCCTTAATCATTCATACCGCCGCGCAGCCGTCGCACGATTGGGCTGCAAGGGAGCCCTTCACCGACTTTGCGGTAAACGCCAACGGTACCCTTAACCTGCTGGAAGCCATGAGGAAGCATTGCCCTGATGCGGTTTTTATCTTTACATCAACAAATAAAGTTTACGGCGACCGGCCCAATCATCTCCCCTTAATCGAACAGGAAACCCGCTTTGAGATAGATCCCTCCCACCCTTACAGTCCGGGTATTCCTGAAGATATGAGCGTGGACCAGTGTCTGCACTCCTTATTTGGGGCTTCCAAACTTGCCGCAGATATATTGGTTCAGGAATACGGCAGGTACTTTCACTTGCGAACCTGTTGTTTCCGCGGGGGAGTGCTGAGCGGCGTCCGGCAGGCGGGGGTACCGCTGCACGGTTTTATCGGCTATCTGATGAAATGTCTTCTAACAGGAGAACCTTATATAATTTATGGTTATAAGGGAAAACAGGTGCGGGACGTAATAAGCGCCAGCGATGTAATTTCCGCGTTTCACGCCTTTTATCAAAATCCGGGATCCTGCGGCGAAGTATATAACCTGGGAGGAGGGCGCTTCTCCAATATCTCCGTCCTGGAGGCCATCGAACTGGCACAGGAGATTACCGGCAAAGAACTGCATTACTCTTACTCCGAAAAACCCCGCCTAGGGGATCACATCTGGTATATCAGCGATTTAAGCAAATTTATTTCCCACTATCCGGCATGGAAGCCCACAAAAAACGTAAGAACAATTATGCAGGAAATATATGAGGAGCATAAAGCTTAAGAAGGCGGGAAGCCCATGTTCAACCAATTCAAATTGATAAAGCAGCCCCCTGCAGGGTTTTATTTGTCCACTGAAGATTGGGCCGCTCAAACCAACCTGAAACCCAAAGAAGCGTATTACAAAATTATTGATTATGGGGACGGACCGGAGACTTTCACCAGCCCCAAGGGTTTAGAAGATTCTGTTCACTGGAGGTTCATCGAGGAACAGCAGCGCAAGCCTCCCCCGACATTTCTCGCCGTAATTCCCGGGGGAAGGGTATGGGGAGCCAACGGGGCCGTTATAGCCCCGGATAATAAGCTGCTGTGGGATTTGTCGCTACAGTACGGCATAGCAATAGAGGACCACCCCATTTTTAAAATGAAGAGCCTGCCGCCCCTTCAGGAGCGAAAAGATACGGTTGCAGTCCTCACCTTTTGCGCCAGCCAGTACTATTACCACTGGATGTTCGATGTTTTACCCCGCCTGGAGTTGTTGCGCAGGGAAGATATAGCCTTCCGGAAAATAGTTTTGAATTATAACGGTTTCCCCCCGTTTCAAAAAGATACCCTGAGCAGTTTGGGAATATCCCAGGACCAAATCATCCCTTGCCACCGGCATTTCCACTTGAAAGCAAAAAAACTGGTGGTTCCTTCGCCTGTAGGTTATACCGGACATATGCCCAAGTGGACAACTGCCTTCCTGCGCAAACACTTTTTGCCGCAGGAAAGGGGAAAAGGCAGGTCAGAGCGTTTGTACATCAGCCGCGCCTATGCAAAAACCCGGAGAGTACTGAATGAAGACCGGATCATAAACATACTGTCAAAATATGGCTTTAAAACGGTTCTACCGGAATTAATGACTGTTGCAGAGCAGGCGCGGCTCTTTTCGTCTGCGGAAGCAATTGTTTCAGCTCATGGGGGCGGGCTGACCAATCTGGTCTTTTGCCGGGCAGGGACAAAAGTCCTCGAATTTTTTTCTCCAAATTATGTTAACGTTTTATATTGGGTTCTCAGCAATCATGTCAACCTTGACTATTATTATTTAATCGGCGAAGGAGAACGCCCGGCCGAATATGTGGACCCTCATCTCGTCTGGGATAATATAACCGTTAATCTTGATCAATTAACCGGCATCTTGAAAAAAATGGGCATGTAAAAGGAGAAATCTGCTGTGCATACTGATGTAAGTATAATTTTAATCTCCCATAATAAATATCCTCAAAATTTGTTTACCCTGTGGTCCCTGCAAAATCAGGAATTCGACCTGCAAAAAATGGAGGTAATTCTGGTAGATGACTGCTCCGGGGATATAACAGCCAATTTACAATACTATCCCTTCCCTTTTCCCTTTAAATATCTGTGCAGCGAGCAAAGGCTCGACCGTGCCGGGGCAAAAAATTTAGGTTTACGGGAAGCTCGGGGAAAAGTAATAATTTTTCTCGATGCAGAAATATTGGTCGGCCCCGATTTCGTTGCCAAACATTTGCGACATTATGAAAACAGCGAGGAAAAGATTGCCGTTTCAGGCACTACAAACCATTATTGCACCTTTTCCGTCATTCACCCTAACTTTTCAAAAAGCCAGCTGGGGCACCTTCTCTCCTTTATCCGGGAAAAACCGCTCTTGCTGAACCGCCTGGCCGGAGAGCTGGGTACCTTGCCCGGTGATCTGCAAGATTACAATAAGTTTGCTGAAGCTGTCAAAAAGAAAAAAGCCATTATCCCCCTGTTGTCAAAGGAAGATATTTATACGCAGCGTTACAAAGAGCTATCCTTTCACCTGCCGAGTTTTCCTCAAGTAATGGAGAAGTTTGACGACAGTTTGACCGGATACCATCTGGCCTGGACATTCTTTATTACCAGGAATGTTTCCGTCAGGAAAAGCCTGCTCGACAGCGTGGGGCCGTTTAATGAAAAATTCAGGGGCTGGGGTTATGAAGACTGGGAACTGGGGTATAGGTTATATAAAAGCGGAGTAAAAATTCTTGAAGACCGAGAAATTTTCAGCTACCATCAAGAGCATCCCTTCTCCTCCGTGGACAGGACCGGGGAGCAAATGTTCAACTTTTTAAAGTTAATAAATTTACATCCTGACATTGAGGTCTGCGCTTTAACTTTGGATCTGGCCGGGAAAAAGAGCCTGCTGGAAATTAACGATATTATAAATGATTATTACCTTTTAAATAACCGGTTCCCCAAACAATACATTCATGTCAAAGAGGCTTTTTTCAAGTTAACAAGAAAGATTCCCTTCCTGCTCGCCAACGATATTCCATTTTGCAAGCTAATGCAATGGTCGGGCCTGGAAAAGGAACCGGGCAAAAAGAAAAAGCTTTTCGCGGAGCTGGAGTCCTTACAAAAAACAGGAAAATTTAACAGTTTTGTAAACGCTGTGGAATTGTTAACAGGCCTCTAATCCCTTTAAGAAAACAGCGTGGGGACGATTTTACGTCCCCTTTGCTTTGAAACATGCATAAATGGTTTAACTTACACTGTCCAAACAAGGTTGCCTTCGATAAAGTTACGTCTCCAGCTGAATACTCCGTTTCTGCTTTTCTGCCGGACATAGTTCCTAATTTGTTCCCGCCACCCCATAACCTCCTGGTAGGGTTCCATTAACAGGGTCAATTCCTGCTCAGCTTGTTCCGGGCTAACCGTTCTTTCTGTATGCCGTTTGTAAAATTCCAAGGCAGGGGTGTACCCCCAGGCATATAACAAGTGAAAGACGTAAAAAATGTCGGCTGGGATGGGCGGCATCTCTTCATGATAAAAGATGCGCCACAGTTCTTTTTGGGCAAGATCCTTCCTCCAGCTGAAACCGTTATAAAAACATCCGTGAAAAGACGCATCAACCATTTTTCGCAGGGTTTCCGCATCGTGGATTCCCGGCGTCATGGCGGCAAACACCAGCCCAAACCGCTTGCGCCACCTTAACCGGTCCAGTTCCACCTCTTCCCAGGCCAGATTGACCGTTTCAATATTTTTAAAGCCCTGCTCAGCCGCACGTTTTTCCAGAATCGCCAGCATTTTAGGCGAGGGATCAAGAGCCACCACCCCCTTAACTTGCGAAGCCATTGGCAGAGCATAATTACCCGGGCCGGAACCGATATCAAGCACCTCAATATCGGGGTTTAAAAAGCTGTTCCGCAAGAGAATGTTCATGATTTTTTCCTGCCTCATACGGCTGCTCCCCTCATTGGTATGCTCTGCAAAAGCCGCGGAGCGCTGATCCCACCACTTGCTGCTTGCCCGCTCCCGCCGCTGCTTGGCATACAAAGAATTGCGGCGCTCTTCATCCCACAACTTCGCCCAATAATCAGCATTTTGCCACATATTCCCGCTCCTATCCGTTACGAATTATTTTTTTTGACCGTCACTATGGAAATTATGTTTATCAATTAATAATTGGGATACAAGACCTGAGAGTATGGCAATCATCCGCAGCTGTCGTTATTTTGACGTCTATGCCATATGCGGACTTTAAGTTTTCTTCCGTTACGACCTCCTCAACGCTTCCCACGGAAAACTTGTTATTTTTTTGCATTAAGGCAACTTTGGTTGAACAGAGAAAAACATGATTCGGAAAATGGGAAGTCATAATGACGGCAAGACCCTTTTTTGCCAGTTCGTTAATCTGGCCGAGCACGCGTGCCTGGTTGCCGAAATCCAGATTTGAAGTGGGTTCATCCATAATTAATATCTGCGGTTGTTGTGTCAGTGCACGGGCAATGAGCACCAACTGCCTTTCACCGCCGCTGATTTCCGTGTAAACCCGGTCCGCTAAGTGGGATATGCCTAATGTATCCAAGGCCTGCTCCGCTATCTCTTCGTCTACTTTGGACGGAGAAGCAAACTTCCCCAGATATGCGGTTCTTCCCATTATGACAACATCCCGGACCGTGAAAGGAAAGGGCGGAGTATGGGCCTGCGGTACATAGCCAAAGGTCTGAGCCAATTTTTTTTTAGGCCAAGCGTGAACATTCTCACCGTCTACCTTTATAACGCCCCCCAGCATTTTGATTAGCCCCAGAATGCTTTTAAAGAGAGTTGTTTTTCCCACCCCGTTAGGACCGAGCAAGCATAATATTTCTCCTGATTGAACGGTGAAACTAATGTTTTCAACAACTTTTTTTGTGCCATAGCCGCAAACAGCATCACAAACCTCCAGCCTCATAGCCAACCTCTCTTTCCCTTAAAAAGAAGGTAAATAAAAAATGGCGCGCCAACTAAAGAAGTTAAGATACCCAGGGGGATTTCAAGGGGAAATGCAGACCGCGCCACAGTATCCACGATAATCAGGAAGATACTGCCGAACAGTAAGGAAACAGGCAGCAATATTTTATAATTTGGGCCTGCCAGCATTCTGGCAAAATGGGGGATCACGAGCCCAATCCAACCGATTATGCCGCAAACAGATACGGAACCTGCCGTAAGAAGCGTAGAACAGATAATGACAGCCATTCTAAGCTTTGCAGTCTCTACCCCCATGGTTTTCGCCTCTTCTTCGCCAAAGGATAAAACATTCAGCTTCCACCGGAGCAGCATCAGGGGCACCACTCCCAACAAAAAGGGGAAGAGCATCATCTTTACATCTTTCATGCTCGCGGTGGAAAGACTTCCCATCAGCCAGAAGGTTATGGCAGGAAGCTTGCTGTAGGGATCTGCAACATATTTTATCAGCGAGACAAATGAAGAAAAAAGCGTCGAAACCACCATGCCGGTCAAGACCAAAACCAGAGTAACATTATTGCCGCGGGTAATTGCAGAGCTGATTACAACAGCAAGGGCCACTGCTCCCAGGCCGAATAAAAAAGAGTAAAGCTGTATTCCTACCGTGCCAAATGACAGCAATATTCCCAATGCTGCCCCAAACCCCGCGCCTGCGGAAGCTCCTAAAATATCGGGGGATACCATGGGATTTCTGAATAATCCCTGATAGCTGGCCCCTGATACGGAAAGGGAGGCCCCGACGAGCACTGCAGCAATTATTCTTGGGATTCTCACCTTAAAAAGCACTGTTTCTACATTCGCGGGGATTGCCAAATCCACGGCAAAAATTTTTGTGTAAAACACGCTGAAGATATCAGACAAGGAAATTGCGTACCTGCCCATGGTCAATGAACACAAACAAACAAGAACAAGGACAGGTACGAGTATCGCTGTGAGATAATACTCTGCACGGTTCTTTTGTAGGAAAACAACCGTATTACTCATGGAAAATCTTTTCAAAGTCATCCACCTTAAGTTCATAATTAAAGAATAACTTCATAAATTCCTTAACTTCATCCCGAATATCAATGGGGTATAAATCGGGGTAGAGGGTATGTGCCAGCCACTTAGCTCCTATCAGCCTCATTACAGAAGGAGGGCGGTTAATCCAGTCAAAGGGTAAATTAGGTATGGTATAAACACGATTATTATTAACAGCCGCGATATTTTCCCAAGGACTGTCTTCAGCGGTAATCATTTGATATACTTTTCTTTCTGCTCCCGATGTGTCGCTGATTAAAATAACATCAGGATTCCAGGTTATAATCTGTTCAATGGTGACTTCCATATTCCCGCCTCCGCTCTCGGCAACGTTTTTTGCACCGATGATTTCCAGCATTTCCGCGTTAATTGATTCGCGCGAGGAGGTAGAGAGCCCTTGCTCACCGGAGCCGTAATAAACGGTGCGCTGCGTGCCGGTTTCTACTCTTTCCCGCAAATCTTCAATACTTTTGATAACGTCTGTTGCGTATGCGGCCAAAAGGCTGCCACGCTCCTCCACACCCAGGATGTCGGCCAGAAACCCATAGGAATTAGCTATCTCAAAGAAACTGCCGTCAATATTTAATACCGGAATTCCCGTTTGTTCCTGAATTTGATCGGTTAAATCCACCCATTCCTGAGTAATGGAGCCGACATTGATCATAATATCAGGCGCCAGCTTAAGTATTTCTTCCACATTTCCCGTTACATCCGCTCCGGCCCATCTTCCCAGCACAGGCAGATTTGCATATTCCTCGGGAATAAACTCTCTGGCTGAATCGCTGAACTCGTTATTCCAGCCAATCATTTTTTCCGGAGCCAGGGTATAAAGGAAAATCGAGCCAATAGGGCCTGTAGCAAATACTTTTTCCACTTTGGCGGGAATTTCTACTTCCCGGCCTGCATGGTCCGTAACGATATGAGTTTCGAGTTCATTATTCTCCTGCTTAGAATTGCCTGGTTCGCTTGACGTTTCCCGGCTTCCGCAGCCCGCCATTAATATAATCACCAGCAACAAAACAAAGGTAGATGCAATCCAGTGTTTATTTTTTAGATAAAATTTCCGCAACATGAAATGACCTCCGGTTTTTATTTGTTACATAAACAGTTCTTGTAAAATGTTCCCATTAAAAAATCTACCCCGTTATATTTATCCCGGCATAACGCTGCCATAATCTCATCTTTGTCATGTGGGATGCTGGGGGCAGCCGGTTAGGGAAAAGTTGTTAGGTACAGGCATGCTTTTTTCATCAACATCAATATGAAGATCATTTTTTCTCCTCCTCTGCCGGACTCCGGCTTTTTCTAGCTAAAAAGATATGTCTATAATTCTGTCTTTCTGTCTTAAATTCCTGCATATAATAAAAAATTTTTGCCGTAACTATCGATTCGATAATGAGGGGGTGTCATAATGATTAAGACAAAAACTCCCACCCCAAGCTTTAAGCCGGGGCGGGAGTTCGCGGTTAGTTAATATGCCGGGATTCCTCTTTACTCTGTTTCAGCGATCAGATCTTCCATGCGCTCAAGGGGACTGTCAAGGAGAATATTCCCAAGGGTTTCGCCGGTTTTCCCCTCGACCATTATTTGCACGCTGTCGATGGGCTCCAAATCTGTAAGAGTATTCACGATTGAACCCAGGGTCATCAGCTCTCCCGCGCTGCCCCCGCTATGGTTATCAATAAATTCCCTCGAAAAATCCAGATAGCAGATCCTGTTCTGTATATAAATATTTAAAAGAACAGTGCCATCGGGAATCGAAGATTTTAAACCGCTTTGCCGGGGGCCGGCTATTAACCCCTGGATAGCAGCCCTTGCCTTTCTATTGTCAACGACGAGCATCTCCCTTTTCTCCTGGAACAGTTTGCTGGCATCCTCATCAGGAAAATAAAGGTTCAGCTCAATGGTTTCAATATTGCCGCCAACGTACTGAAAATAGCTCACAGGGAAACTGGAATCTTCAAGTTCGAGGAGCTTTTCAAAGGCAACGACCCCGGAACCCTCTTTGATGACCCTTTCCTCATAATAATTGGAATTTGTATCCTCGTATCTTACCGTATACTCTTTCTTGCCGTCAGAGGCAACCTCTACCCTTTTAATGAGGGTATTGAGCAGGGTTTCCTTTCCGTTTTTTTCGACCACTTTTTGCGACCAGGATGTTCCGGCAACGAGCGGCGTTTTGATGAGGATAAGGCTGTCATACTTTGAATCAAGCATCGCTTCTTCAACTTTTTCCTGCTTCAGATTATTATCTTCCAGGATATAATGCAGGCTGATGGTCCTGTCTTTCGTGCTTTCCCCTCCGGAAGGGTCGTAAACTTCACCGCTGATGGAATAAATCCGTTTTTGCCGCTCATCGGTTATTTTATCGAGCTTCATCTGGTGCCCGTATTCGGCAAATCCGTGGTATAGCCAGGTGTAACCCTCCTGATCCGGTAAAAGGCCGGAGAGCAGTTCCTTTTCATACTTGACATCATTAATCCCTGCAACAGAGGTATATGCGTTCCAGTCCACCTCCTTGCCTAAAAGCTCCGCCACGGCGCGGATTGGAACATACGTAGTCCCGTTGTAAAGAAAGTTGTCAGTGTCGACAGGTGTGGAGTTTACCTCAAGCTTGACCAGATTTCTGTAAACTTTAATCAACTCGCCGGTATCTGCTCCAAAGGCCAGGCTGGAGGCAAGTACAATTACCAGAGCCAGCGCCAGACAACAGACGGCTATTTTTTTCACAAAACTCACTCCCGCAGTATAATTTATTCGCTACTACTAGGACGCCTGTAGCAGCAAATTGTTTGCAGGAAATTATTACACGATTTGCAAGGGAAGACAGCTTTCCTTGCCCCCTTTGGATGCTCTTAACGGTTCTTTGCGCAACGTTAAGAAATCGCAATATTTCGGCATTTCCTGACAAAAACACATCTATTTTGCCACTTTCATTGTGAATAGCTCCCGCATCTGCTATAATTATCCATATATACACTATCCTGAAAAATATTCACCTTTAAATACCATGAGATAGGGGTTTGAAGATGGATAACAAAAAGGAGCAGGAACGTGCGGAACTGCACCGCACTATCTGGAATATCGCCAATGAACTACGCGGAAGCGTGGACGGATGGGACTTCAAGCAGTATGTCCTCGGCATGCTTTTTTACCGCTACATATCGGAAAATATCACTGCCTATATTAATGCCGGAGAGCACGAAGCAGGAAATGTCGGGTTTGACTACGCCAAGCTTTCCGACAGCGAAGCGGAACAGGCGCGGGAGGATCTGGTTAAGACAAAAGGCTTCTTTATTCTGCCCAGCGAGCTTTTCCAGAATGTCCGCGCACGGGCCAAGGACGACGAGAACTTAAACGAAACGCTGGAGCGCATTTTTCACAATATTGAAGCATCAGCTCAGGGCACGGACAGCGAGGACGATTTCAAGGGTCTGTTTGACGATATCGACGTTAACAGCAATAAGCTGGGCAGCACAGTGGCAAAGCGCAATGAAAAGCTGGTCAAGCTGTTGAATGCCATCGGTGAAATGCAGCTGGGAGACTACAAAGACAATTCCATTGATGCCTTCGGCGACGCCTATGAGTACCTGATGGGCATGTACGCCTCCAATGCGGGAAAGAGCGGCGGCGAGTACTATACACCCCAGGAGGTTTCCGAGCTGCTCACCCGCCTTACATTAGTGGGAAAAACCGAGGTTAGCAAGGTCTATGACCCTGCCTGCGGTTCCGGCTCCCTGCTGTTGAAGTTTGCCAAGATTCTCGGCAAGGAAAACGTGCGCCAGGGCTTTTTCGGACAGGAGATCAACATCACCACCTACAACCTCTGCCGTATCAATATGTTCCTGCACGATATCGATTATGACAAGTTCGATATCGCGCTTGGCGATACCCTGACGGATCCGCAGCATTGGAACGACGAACCCTTTGAAGCCATTGTCTCCAATCCGCCTTATTCCATTAAATGGAAAGGAAACAGCGATCCAATCCTGATCAATGACCCGCGCTTCTCACCAGCGGGAGTGCTGGCCCCGAAATCAAAGGCAGACCTTGCCTTTATCATGCACAGCCTTTCCTGGCTGGCAACAAACGGAACCGCGGCGATCGTCTGCTTCCCCGGCGTGATGTACCGGGGCGGTGCAGAAAAGAAAATCCGGCAGTACCTAATTGACAACAACTATATCGACTGCATTATCCAGCTGCCGGACAACCTGTTTTATGGGACAAGCATAGCCACCTGCATTATGGTGCTGAAAAAGTCCAAAGCAGAAAACAGCACCCTGTTCATCGATGCGTCAAAGGAATTCGTCAAGGTTACAAACAATAACAAGCTGACGCAGGAAAACATTGATCATATTCTCAATGCTTATACGAGCAGAAAGGATATCAAGCACTTTTCAAAACTTGTGCCGAACAGCGAAATCGCCGCGCAGGATTATAACCTTTCCGTCTCCACTTATGTGGAGCAGGAGGACACCAGGGAAAAAATTGACATTGTCGCGCTCAATGCCGAGATAGAAAAAATCGTGGCAAGGCAGCAGGCTTTGCGGGAAGAGATCGACAAGATCATCGCGGAAATTGAGGGGGACAAATGAGCAGATTGGAACGGCTAATTGCTGAGCTTTGCCCGGATGGGGTGAAGTATGCAGAATTTGGAAATATGTGCAGATATATCAGAGGTATCACATATAGCAAAACTCAAGAAGCTAAGTCAGTAGATTCTAAGGCTTGGAAAGTTCTGCGCGCGAATAATATCAACCTTTTCACTAATACACTTAACTTTGAAGATGTAAAGTTGGTCTCTAGTGAGGTCAAAGTTAGAGAAGAACAAAAACTTAAGAAAGGTGATATACTTATATGTGCCGGAAGCGGAAGTAAGGAACATATTGGAAAATCAGCATATATATCAAAGGATATGGAATACACATTTGGCAGTTTTATGGCTGTTATTAGATGCACAAAAGAATTGAATAGTCGTTATCTCTTTTATATTCTCACAAGTGGGTTATTTAGTAAACATCTAGACACTACATTGAATACCTCAACAATTAACAATTTAAACGCTAAAGTCATGAGTAAGTTTCGTTTTCCCCTTCCTCCATTGCCTGTGCAGCGTGAAATTGTCCGCATACTGGACAAGTTCACGGAGCTGACAGCAGAGCTTACAGCAGAGCTTACAGCAAGAAGAAAGCAGTATGAGTATTATAGGGATTTGTTATTAACGATGGAAGATAAACCTGAGACGAAATGGATGAAGTTAGGTGAAATTGCTGATTTTAGAAACGGAAAAGGCCACGAGAAGGCTATTGCTGAAGACGGGAAATTTATTGTTGTTAATTCAAAATTCATTTCAACAAACGGGCAAGTTGTTAAATTTACAAATCAACAAATTAGTCCACTTTACATTGAAGATATATTGATAGTAATGAGTGATTTGCCTAATGGGAAAGCGCTAGCGAAATGCTTTCTAGTTGATGAGAACAATAGGTATACTTTGAACCAACGAATCGGAGCCTTGAGAGTTAAAAACAAAAATATTATAGACACTAAATTTTTATACTATTTTCTGAACCGTAACAGACAATTATTGAAATATGACAATGGAGTTGATCAAACGAATTTAAAGAAAAACGAGATACTTAGTGTAAACATTCCAATAATTCCATTAAAGGAACAAAAACGCATTGTCGCCATCCTCGACCGCTTTGACAACCTCTGCAACGACCTGACCAGCGGTATCCCCGCGGAAATCGAAGCGCGGCGCAAGCAGTATGAATATTACAGGGACAAGCTGTTAACCTTTAAGGAGGCAAAGGCATGAGTACCTACAATATCGTGGCAAGCACCGACGAAGCGACGGTTGTTGCTGAATATACAGCCGAATACACTGTCCACACGGGTACATATCAGAGCGAAGCAGAGCTTGAGCGGGAATTCATCCGTCAGCTGACCCAGCAAGGGTATGAATACCTTAATATTCACGATGAAGCTGCCCTGGTTGCAAACTTGCGCAGGCAGCTGGAACTGCTCAATAACTTCACCTTTACCGACGGCGAATGGATCAGGTTTTTTGCTGAATGTATCGCCAATGCCAACGAAGGGATTGTGGAAAAGACCCGGAAAATCCAGGAGGACCACGTGCAGATTCTGCGCCGGGACGACGGCACGGCCAAAAACATCTATCTTCTTGATAAAAAGAATATCCATAACAATCGCCTGCAGGTCATCAACCAGTATGAAGAGCCGGGGGGCACGCATAAAACGCGGTATGATGTGACAATTCTTGTAAACGGATTGCCCCTCGTCCATGTGGAGCTGAAACGCCGCGGGGTAGATATCCGCGAAGCGTTCAATCAGATTAACCGCTACCAACGGGACAGCTTTTGGGCCTCGTCGGGCCTGTTCGAATATGTTCAAATTTTCGTAATTTCCAATGGTACACAGACGAAGTATTACAGCAACACGACGCGCAGCGCGCATATTAAAGAGCAAAGCAGCAGCGGGCGCAGAAAGAGCAAGAAAACCAGCAACAGCTTTGAGTTTACGAGCTTCTGGGCGGACGCGAACAATAAAACAATCCCCGATCTTTTGGATTTCACCAGGACTTTTTTTGCCAAGCACACCCTGCTGAATGTACTGCTCAAATATTGCGTCTTCACATCCGAAGAACTGCTGCTTGTCATGCGCCCCTATCAAATCGCGGCGACGGAACGGATCTTAAACCGCATTGCCGTATCGACCAACTACAAGCTGATGGGGACTACAGCCGCAGGGGGCTACATCTGGCACACCACCGGCTCCGGCAAAACCTTGACGAGCTTCAAAACCGCGCAACTGGCCAGCGCGCTGCCCTATGTGGACAAGGTATTGTTCGTTGTCGACCGCAAAGACCTGGACTACCAGACGATGAAGGAATACGACCGCTTTGAAAAGGGCGCGGCAAACGGCAACACCTCCACAAGGGTGCTTCAGCGCCAGTTGGAAGACAGAGACGAAAAAGGCAATCCCCATGAATATAAAATTATCGTTACAACCATTCAAAAGCTGGATAGATTTATCCGTCAAAACAAACGGCACGATATCTATAAAAAGCACGTCGTCTTAATTTTCGACGAGTGCCACCGTTCCCAGTTCGGCGAGATGCATCAGGCCATCACAAAGAGCTTTAAGAACTACCATATCTTTGGTTTTACCGGGACGCCGATATTTGCCGCAAATGCCCCATCGGGCGGCAATCCGCTGCTTCGGACAACAGAGCAGGCTTTTGGGGAAAGGTTGCACACCTACACCATTGTAGACGCCATCAATGACGGGAACGTTTTGCCCTTCAGGATTGACTTTATCAACACCATCAAGAAGCCCGAACACATCGACGACAAAAAGGTTTATGCCATTGACACGGAAAAAGCCCTGGCAGACCCAGAGCGAATCAGCAAAATTGTTGCCTATGTTCTGGATCATTTTGACCAGAAGACAAAGCGCAGCAATTACTATACATTTACTGCCAAATGGGAGGAAGCTGACAGGCAAAATTCCGGGAAAATGATTGAAAAGCGCGAGACAAGGCGTGTGGCCGGTTTCAACTCCATATTTGCCGCGGCGTCAATTCCCATGGCAATGCGCTACTATGCTGAGTTCAAAAAGCAGATTGCGGAAAAGAACCTCAACCTCACCATCGCCACCATCTTCAGCTTCAGCGCAAACGAGGACGGCCCGGACGGCCTGCTGCCCGACGAAGACTTTAACATGGACAACCTTGACAAAAGCTCGCGGGATTTTCTTGAAGCAGCCATTCAGGATTATAATGCCAGGTTCAATACAAATTTCGATACGTCATCCGAGAAATTTCAGAACTACTATAAAGACCTTTCCCTTCGCATGAAGAATCGCGAGGTTGACCTGCTGATAGTGGTCAATATGTTCCTGACGGGCTTTGACGCGACCACCCTCAACACGCTCTGGGTAGACAAAAACTTAAAACAGCACGGGTTGATTCAGGCCTTTTCCCGGACAAACCGCATTTTAAACAGCGTTAAAACCTTCGGCAATATTGTCTGCTTCCGGGACTTGAAGGAGGAGACGGACAAGGCCATTGCCCTTTTCGGCAATAAGGACGCGGGCGGCATTATCCTGCTGAAAACATATGACCAGTACTATAACGGCTATGATGAAAAGGGGGAGCATAAGCCGGGGTACAAGGAACTGATCGCTGCTCTTACGGAGCAGTATCCCCTTGGGCAAGCCATCACCGGCGAAAAAGCGCAAAAGGATTTTATCCGGCTGTACGGCGCTATACTAAGGCTCAGAAATATTCTTACTTCCTTTGATGAATTTGAAGGCAATGAAATTTTGTCCGAAAGGGATTTCCAGGACTATCAGAGCATCTATATCGACCTTTATCAGGAATTCAGAAAAGGCATTGACAGCGACAAAGAAACCATCAACGACGACATCGTCTTTGAGATTGAGCTTATCCGGCAAATTGAAGCAAACATTGACTACATTCTCATGCTGGTAGAAAAATACCGCCAGTCCAACTGCAAGGACAAAAGCATTCTCACAACGATAGATAAAGCCATCAATTCAAGCATTGAACTTCGCAGCAAGAAAGAGCTTATTGAGCATTTCATCGAACAGGTTAATACCTCGACGAAGGTGGATGAAGATTGGCGTAAATTCTTGAATGAACGCAAGGAGTCGGATCTTTCAGCCATCATTGAAGAAGAAAAGCTAAAGCCCGAAGAAACCCGGCGTTTAATTGATAACGCTTTCCGGGACGGCCTGTTGAAAACAACGGGCACGGCCATTGATAAAATTATGCCGCCTGTGTCGCGCTTCGGCGGCGGAAACAGGGCGGCAAGAAAGCAGGGCATAATTGAAAAGCTTCTTCAACTCTTTGAGAAGTACTTTGGATTGTAACTCTCCCGCGCTGACTCCGTTACAATAATTTCCCTCAATTTCCCTCGAAAAATGCGGGGGCAAGGGAAGACAGCTTTCCTTGCCCCCTTTTGCTGTTCATAATATAATTACAATATAATGATAAACCTGTTGCGTTATTTAAAAAACTTTAAATTTTCCATAGGAGTCTCCCTCCTTTTAATAGCAATCCGCGCGCTGGCCGAGCTCTACCTTCCTACGCTCTCGGCAGATATGGTCAATATCGGGATTGTCAACCGCGACATTGAGTATATCCTGCATGTTGGCAGCTGGATGTTGATCATCACCGCGGCCGGTATCGCGGCTTTTATTCTGGCGGGCTATTTATCCTCCAAGGCTACCGCGGGATTTGCCCGGATCTTGCGGGAGGAAGTGTTTTCCCGGGTGGAAAGCTTTTCCCTGCAGGAATTTGACCGATTCGGAACTGCTTCTCTGATTAACAGGACGACAAATGATATCACTCAGGTTCAGAATTTTTTGGTATTTGCCCTGCGCATGATCGTCATGGTGCCCATACTGGGCGCAGGCTGCATCGTCCTGGCCTTTTCCCGGGATGCAATACTGGCCCTGGTTTTTGTGGTGGTAACTCCCGTTATTCTTGCAGTTATTTTTTTCTTCATGCGCCAAGGCCTTCCCCTTTTCAAGATCATGCAGGAAAAGCTGGACAGGTTAAATCTTATCGTCCGGGAAGGGCTTACGGGAATAAGGGTTATCCGCGCCTTTAACAGGGACAGTTATGAAAAGCAACGCTTTGAAAGGGCAAACTTCGAATATGCCGCCACAGGCCTGCGGGTTAACCGCCTGATGGAAGCAATGACCCCGCTGATAACGCTCATCATGAACCTGTCCATTATCGCTATTGTTTGGTTTGGGGGCATACGGATTGATCTCGGCTTCACAAACGTGGGAGATCTGATGGCCTTTATTCAGTACGCCATGCAAGTACTGTATTCTTTCATTGCCATCTCCAGAATGTTCCTAATTATTCCCCGGGCTACCGCTTCCGCAGCAAGAATTAATGAAGTCCTGAATACAAAGCCGCAGATTTTGGACGGACCGGCAGAAAAGCAGCCCCAGGATCAAAAAACCAGGGGGCACGTGGAATTTAAGGATGTTACCTTCAGGTACCCTGAGGCGAAACGCCCCGTGCTTAGGAACATTTCTTTCCGTGCCGGGCCCGGAGAAGTAACGGCAATTATCGGCAGTACCGGTTCGGGCAAATCTACGCTCGTCCACCTGATGCTCCGCCTTTATGATGTTGACAGCGGCAGCATACTCATCGACGGCGTGGATGTGCGGGAGATGCCCCAGAAAAGCCTGCGGGAAAAAATTTCCTTTGTACCCCAAAAAACTATTCTCTTCTCCGGCACGATCCTGGATAATATTTGCTATGGCAGGGAGGATGCCGGCAGCGAAGAGGTCCTCCGGGCAGCAGAGATTGCGCAGGCAATGGAATTTATCTCGGAAATGAAAGACGGATTTTCCTCTCCGGTAGCCCAGGGAGGGAAAAATTTGTCCGGCGGCCAGAGGCAGCGCCTTGCCATCGCCAGAGCACTGCTGAAAAAAGCGGATATATATATCTTTGACGACAGCTTCTCCGCGCTGGACTACGCGACGGAAGCCAGGCTCCGGAGAGCGCTGGCGCAGGAAATGGCAGGAGCGACGTTATTTATTATCTCGCAGCGGATTAATACCGTCAAAAATGCCGACAGGATCATTGTGCTGGACAAAGGCAGGATCGCGGGTATAGGCACCCATGAGGAGCTAATGGCTTCTTGCGATATTTACCGCGAGATCGTCGTCTCGCAGCTCTCAGAGGAGGAAACAGCGTGAGCAAAGAAGGCAGGCAAAGCGCCATTAAAGCAATGCCCGTGCGGCTCGGCGGGCGGATAATGCTCTCCGCACCCGGGAAAAAAGCAAAAAATTTTAAGGGAACAATCATGAGGCTGTTGCAGTATCTCAGGCCGCACAGCTTTTCCCTGCTGATTGTATTTGCTTTAGCTGTTTGCGGAACGGTCTTCAGCATACTCGGCCCCAAGATTTTGGGACGGGCAACAACGCTTTTTTTTAATGGAATGATGGATCGCTTAAGGGGAGTTCCGGATGCCGGCATTGATTTTGAACTGGTCGGGAAGATAATGCTGCTTTTAACGGGGATTTATATTTTAAGCGAGGCATTTAACTACCTGGGCCAATTTATCATGGCCGGGGTCGTGCAAAAAATAGTCTATACCATGCGGGAAGAAGTGTATCAAAAACTTACGCGCCTGCCGCTGAAATTTTTTGATACCTACACCCATGGCGAAATCTTGAGCAGGGTTACCAACGACATGGATTTAATCGGCAGCACGCTGGGCCAAAGCCTGACGCACCTTATATCCTCCATTGTCACCGTCGCCGGCGTTATGGCCATGATGCTGATCATCAGCCCTGCCATGACGCTGATCGCGCTTTTGACGCTTCCCCTGTGGTACCTGATCACAACAAAAATAACCAGGTACTCGCAAAAAATGTTTGTCGACCAGCAGAGAGAATTGGGCGAACTTAACAGCCATATTGAAGAAGCTTACGGAGGCCATATTATCGTCAAATCCTTCGGCAATGAAGAAAAAGTTATCCAGCGCTTTAAGGAGATAAATGAAAGGTTGTACGACGCGGGCTGGAGGGCTTTATTTATTTCCGGGATCATCATGCCGCTGATTAACTTTGTCAACAATATGGGATATGTGCTGGTCTGCATCGTGGGAGCTGTCTTTGTCATTCAGGGCAGAATCGCTATTGGGGATATGCAGGCCTTTATCCAGTACTCCAGGAACTTTAAGGAGCCGATAATCCAGTTCGCCAATGTTGCCAATATTATTCAAGCAACCATCGCGGCAGCGGAACGGGTTTTTGAATTGCTGGACGAGGAGGAAGAAAAAGCCGACAGCCCTCATGCCCTTACGCTTTTTGCACCGCGGGGCGAAGTAAAATTTGAAAACGTCACCTTCGGGTACAGTGCTGATGCTACGCTGATAAAAAATATGAATATTGCTGTCAAAGCCGGGCAGACAGTGGCCATTGTGGGGCCTACGGGTGCGGGCAAAACAACCCTTGTTAACCTACTGATGCGTTTTTATGAAATCAGCGGCGGAAGGATTACCATTGACGGCATTGATATCCGGGAGATAAAGCGCGGAACATTAAGGGGCATTTTCGGAATGGTGCTGCAGGATACCTGGCTTTTTCAAGGGACCATCAGGGACAATATCGCTTATGGCAAGGAAGGTGCCACAGATGAGGAAATTCGCCGTGCAGCCGCAGCAGCCCGGGCTGATCACTTTATTCGCACGCTGCCCGGCGGTTATGACACCGTTCTTAACGAAGAAGCGTCCAATATCTCCCAGGGACAAAAACAGCTGCTCACCATCGCCCGGGCTATACTCGCGGACCCGGCCATCCTGATCCTCGATGAAGCCACCAGCAACGTGGATACCCGCACGGAACTGTTGATTCAAAAAGCGATGGCAGATTTAATGAAGGGGCGGACCAGCTTTGTCATCGCGCACAGGCTGTCCACGATCAAGGATGCTGACATGATCCTGGTTATGAATGAGGGCGAAGTGGTGGAAAAAGGCACAAACGCCGAGCTGCTGGCCTTAAACGGATTTTATGCCGCGCTTCATAAAAGCCGGTTCGCCGTGGAAGAAGCGATTTAATCTAAGTCCATTTGACCAGAAAGTAATTTTTCTTGCCCCGACGAATAATAGTATATTTGCCAAACAACCTGTCCTCTGCAGAGATGGTGCGCTGCAGATCGGTTGTTAGTTCCCCGTTAAGAGATATGGCCCGGTTTTTTAAATCTTCCCTGGCCTGCCGTTTTGAGGAGGAAGCTCCGGCTTCCACCAGCAGGTCCACAATACCCGTTTCTTTTCCCTTATCAATCGTAACTGTTGGAACATCAGCCAGACCGGCCTCAATTTCGTCCTCCTCCAGATCCCTGATTTTCCCGTAGAAAAGGGCATTGGAAATTTTTTCTACCTTTGTCATGGCCTCCCTGCCGTGAACCAGGGTGGTTACCTCTTTCGCGAGGACCCGTTGAGACTCCCTTTTACCCGGGTTATTTTTAACTTCTTCCTCCAGGTTTAAAATTTCGTCTTTCGCCAGAAAAGTAAAATATTTTATAAAGCGGATAACATCGCTGTCAGCTGTATTGATCCAAAACTGGTAAAACTGGTAGGGCGTCGTCTTTTTGGCATCCAGCCAGATAGTCCCGGCTTCCGTTTTGCCGAATTTAGTCCCGTCAGTCTTGGTGACCAGCGGAAAAGTGAGGCCATACGCTTTGCCGTTGGCAATTTTCCGTATCAGTTCAATCCCCGCGGTAATATTGCCCCACTGATCGCTCCCGCCGGCCTGCATTTCGCAGCCATAATCCTCAAACAGCCGCAGAAAATCATAAGACTGCAAGAGCATGTATGTGAACTCGGTAAAGGAAATGCCGTCCGCAAGTCTTGCTTTAACTGACTCTTTGGAGAGCATGTAGCTGACTGAAAAATGCTTGCCGATATCCCGCAAAAATTTTATTAATTCAAGGTTGCCGAGCCACTGATAGTTATTGGCCATCCTGGCCGGGTTAACCAGGCTGTCGAAGTCAAGAAAGCGCTCCAGCTGAAGGCGGATTTTGCCCGTCCATTCTTCGACCAATTCTTCCGGATTCAATCCTCTTTCTGCAGACTTGCCGCTGGGATCCCCAATCATTCCCGTGCCGCCTCCCACCAGGGCAATGGGATGGTGCCCGGCAAGCTGAAAACGGCGCAGTGCGAGAATGGGAAGCAGGCTTCCCACGTGGAGGCTGTCCGCAGTGGGATCAAAACCAATATATAGCGTCATCGGCCCCTGGTTCAGTTTCGACCTTAGTTCCTCCTCGTCGGTTACTTGAAAGATTAACTCCCGGAATTCCAGATCCTGAATAATATCCATTTTTTAATCCCCTTTATTCTTTTCTAACTCGTTAAGCCTTAGTTTTCTGGAAATAATACCTCCAATTTTTCCCGTTTCTCTGGAACTTAAGCCTCCCCAGCCCTTTTCATGGATATCATCCAGCAGTCCGAGCTCCAAAGCAACTTCTTCTTTAAGCTTTTGCCTTTCAGGTCTCGGGTCCACTTTTTTCCTTTTCCTTTTGCCCATGAATCTTTGCCCCCCGCAAAAATACCGATATTTCTAGTATTTTTACCGGGAGAACCCGCCATTATGCAAAGGGCTATGCTGACGTCCATATGCAAAGCACCGCCGCTTTTATGCGCTTTAGCTTTCCAGGACGATCTTCCCTTTGTTTTCTGAGGTTGCTTTTCCCACTATTGCTGGGTTTAAGCCCTTTTGACGGAGCAGCTGTAAGGCTTCCTCCGTTTTCTCCTCCGGCACGGCCAGCAAGAGACCGCCGGATGTCTGCGGGTCGCAGAAGAGATCCAGCAGCAGAGGATCAACCTTCTTTTGCATGAGCAAATTGGGCAGCAGGTATTCCCGGTTGCTCACCGCGCCCCCTGGTACCAGGCCCTGCCCGGCCAGGTCAAGGGTGCCTTCAATGATGGGAATAGATCCCGCGAAAAAGACAATACCGCATTCGTCGCTTTCCCGGATCATCTCAAAGGCGTGGCCCAGCAGTCCAAAACCGGTTATATCCGTACAGGCCTTAATTTCGAGCTCCCGGGCAACTTCAGCAGCTTCCTTGTTCAGGGTTGTCATCCAGTGGATAGCTTCCTCCAGGACAGGGGCAGGGACCATATCAGCCTTGAGTGCAGTGGTAATAATTCCTGTTCCCAGAGGCTTGGTGAGGATGAACCGGTCACCGGGCTTGACGCCCCCTTTAGTCCAGATCTTTTCCGGAGAAACGATACCTGTTACGGAAAGGCCGTATTTCGGCTCATTGTCATTAATGGTATGGCCGCCCACAAGAAGAGCGCCCGCTTCGGCAACCTTGGCAGCCCCGCCCCTTAGAATTTCCACGAGCACATCCGTCCCCAAAAGTTTACAGGGAAAACAGACAATGTTCATTGCTGTCAGGGGTTTGCCGCCCATGGCATAAACATCGCTCAGGGCATTGGCAGCGGCTATTTGCCCGTAATAGTAAGGATCATCCACAACAGGCGGAAAGAAATCAACGGTCTGTATCAATGCCAGTTCTTTGTTAAGCCGGTACACAGCAGCGTCATCGGGTATCTCTGTGCCGACCAGCAGGTTTTCGTCAGCCTGAACCGGCAGAAGCGGCATGATTCTGGCCAGGTCCCCCGGACCCAGTTTGGCAGCTCACCCCGCGCTGGAGGACATTTGTGTCAGCCGGACTATTTTTTCCATGTAGCATTATTCTCCTTTTCCGGATTGTTGAAAAAAACTGTTTTCGCCTTTCAAAACTGAAAAAGACCCGGCGCAGTAACTTGTTTGTACAGTTATCTTAGCACAGGTCCGATCTGTAGGCAAGGAACCGCCTTAAAAACCTACAGTAATTTTACACTAACCCTTTAAATTTTGTTTCGTTTTACCCCTCTTTGATTGCACTAAGTTCGTCAGCCAGCAGAGGAAGGATCTCTTCTGCTCTTCCCTGTAAAAAAATATTCGCTACGGTGGCAGTCAGAACAGTTCGCTCCGGATTGATTTCAACGATAAAAGCTCCATTTCTTTTGGCTGCTGACGGAAGGCTGGCTGCCGGCTCAACCAGCCCGGAAGTTCCGACAATGAGCATTACTTCACACTGTTGCACCTCGAGTCGTGCCTGCATTAGGGCTGCGCCGGGGATGGGCTCGCCGAAAAGAACAACATCAGGTTTCAGAAGCCCGCCGCATGAAGGGCAATAAGGCGGTAACGCGTCAAGGGAAATATCCTCCGACGGGTACAGTTTCCGGCACTCCAGGCAGACCAGTCGGCGGGTATTGCCGTGAAACTCAATGACCACTTTGTTTCCGGCTTCTTGATGCAAGCCGTCCACATTCTGCGTGATAATGCTTGCCAGATATCCCAGCTCCTCCATCTTCGCCAGAGAAATATGGGCTGGATTGGGACGGGCTTTTTCTACTACCTTCTGCATCTCTTTCAAGAAAGCCCACGATTTAGCGGGATTCTTTAAAAAACTGTTAATTTCAGCAACCTCTTCAGGATCATATTTTTCCCAGAGCCCCCCCTTGCCGCGAAAAGGCATAATATTGCTGGCTACTGAAATGCCGGCACCGGTTAAAGCAATTGTTTTTTTCGCAGAGGCAATCCTTTTTGCCGCGTCTTTTCGGTTTTGCTCTTCCTCCTTGTTTAACCAGAACATTTTAAAAGTTGTCCCTCCATTTCAGGGATTATTCTCTCTGTAAATCGGACAGCGAGGCCAGATGCTCAATGTCAATAGCCTCTGCTCCCCCCCAAAGGCGTTCCAGGTTGTAAAAAGAGCGCTCCTCGGGGAGAAAGATATGAATGACCAGCTCTCCAAAATCCAGAAGTATCCAGCTTCCTTCCTGATAACCCTCAAGGCGCAACAGGGGGTGCCTCTCGTCCGGAAGATTTTCTTTCAGATGGTCGCAAAGGGCCTGGGTCTGAATCTTGGATGTACCGCTGCAGATAAGGAAATAATCAGCAATAAGAGTAAGCTTACCCATTTCCAGAAGTACAATTTCCCGGGCTTTTTTTTCAGTTAACAGGCGGACTGCTTCCAAGGCAAACTCTTTTGTTGATAAAATTAAGCATACCTCCAATCTTTTGCTAAAAAGAAAAATCTTGACCAATGATAACAGTAACCATAACCGGATAGTCCACGAGGGGTTCCTTGATAAGCTCGGCCCCGCGAACCATTTCAGCAACCTGCTTAGCCGCGCTCATGTCGTCGATACGGGAAATAACCTGGGTATGCTGATAATCGAAACGATCGGCATTCCCTACATTTTCCATCTCAATGCGGAAACCTTTATCGCGAAGCATATCAGCCAGCCTGGCTGCAATACCCTTGGTGCCGCATCCGTTTAAAACCTCAACGGTAATTGAATCCCGGGGAAGGATAAAATCTTCTCCAAGGTTTTCCATAATAACGGCTACTTGCCCGTAGTCCGGCTCAAAAAACGGCTCTCCGTTTATCTCCCGCAAAACTCCGGGCAGCTGGACTACAAAAGTACCGGGATCAAAAAGCGGTTCCAGCAGGGGATAAAAATTTTGTAGTTCCTTCCAGGAAAGGTCGGTATCCAGATAGGGGGATATTTTTCTCAGCAGGCGGGGGGTTGACCAAATACCCCCTTTTTCAGCAGCAAACTCAACCAGACCTTGCAGGGACTTTGTTCTGCGCAAAGCCCTCTTAAGGGGTTCCTCTTCGCCTTCGCCATGTAAAAAATAGTCCAAGTAGTCTTCCCCGTTTAGAACGTATCCTTTATATGAAATACCTCCTCTGTCATCGATTAAAATCGGTATCCCTTTGTACTCAATTTCCAAAAAATGGTGAATGGGAACACCCAGAAAGGAAGAGAGCTGATTTACAAGCAACTCTGCCCCGCCATCCTGGTAAAAATTTGTAGGTGTATAATAAGAAGTCAAATTATTTTCTTCCGGAGCTTCATTTCCGGATACAGCCTCCGTTTCCTTTCCGTCAGAGCGGCGAAGAAGCAGATTACCGGGGATAAAAATAGCGTTAAACGAATCGGAAGATGGATCTATATTTAAGAAAAAAAGTTCCTCGATGAGCTTTTCATCATCTATTTCTGCCAAGCCGTAAAGAAGATAGTTTGTCCCCTCATCTTGCGGATTTGTGCGCAAAGCCTTTGCCCAGGGTTCTTTATTTTGTAGGGCCTGAAAAGAGCCGAGAAAGCGCACCCCCACGAATAGAACGGCGAGAAAAAGGACAAATATAATCAGGAAAACAGCTCGATTCTTGCGTCTAATTGCTTTCCCGGATTTATGCCGGCCCCTTAAAGTAAATAATTTCATTTTACGCTACAACTCCCGCTCTTTTTTCTCAACAAAGATATCAGCCAGTTACGAAATAAAATAGAACTGGGATGAAGAATACCATGCCTCTCCATCACATAGCGGATAGTGGAATCGACCGCCCCGAGCAAAGCTTTATGCAGATCGCGAAAAGACAGTTCACGGATTTCAACCACTCCGGGAAAGCTCCTCCCCGGTTCAATAAAATCTGCCAGATAAATAATACAGGAAAGGAGGGGCATGCCCGCGGAACCTGTAGTATGAGTTTTAACAGCATTTAGTATTTCCAGGTCATAAATTCCCAATTCGTGTTCCAAAAGCCATGAACCGACAGGGGCATGGAGCAATGCCGGCTCCTGCAAGGAAAACTCGTCAACAATATTATTCTCAACAGCGACCTGCATTAAATCATGGGTTGGGTATATTTTCCCATAATCATGCAACAAGGCTGCAAGAGCTGCTTTTTCTTCATCTGCTCCATAAGCGGCTGACAGGCGTCGTGCCATATCTTCAACACCCTTGGAATGAGACAGCAGCTTTCCGGTAAACTCTTTTTCTATTTTTTCCTTAATTTCGTAGATGTCCATTTCCTATTTTAATTTGACAAAAAAGAAAACATTCCTTCAAGTTTTAATAAAAAAAGGCAACCGTAGTTGCCTTTTTTGGTTTATTCTCGCGGTTTTGCTTCATTTACGACCAGTCTGCGCCCATCAACCTCTGCACCATTCATCTTTTCAATCATTGTTTCAAAATCTTCATCATTTACCTCAACAAATCCATACCCTCTGGAACGGCCGGTTGCCCTTTCTGTAATGATACGGCAACCAACTACTTCTCCGTATTGGGCAAACGTGTTTCTCAACTCTTCTTCCGTGGTTCCCCAGGAGATATTTCCTACGTAAAGGGTCTTAACCAAAATTGTCACCTCGCTTCCCGGCATTTCGGATTGTTCTGCGCATATTATGTGGTGTAGAAAGATAGTTTATGCGAAATCTCACCCCCTGAAAATGCCGGCGGGTAACATGGAGAAGGGACTGCAAATCTTCATGAAATACCACATCGGCCCTTAAAACCCTCACAAACAAAAAACATGGGCATCGACATTTATCTATCTATCCCACAACAAAAGCACACTAAAGACGCTCTTCACCTTTATTACCAAAACCCTTTACTTCATCATATCATTTAGGTTTGGTGAAGTCAAGCGCCGCATTTTTTCTGTTACTTCACATAGAGCCTGTTTTTATAGATATACTGTTCGACGGTTTCAGGAGTTAAATAACGGATTGTTTTGCCTTCGGCAACCCTTCTGCGCAAAAATGTTGAAGATATGGCCATGGCAGGTATTTCCAATAAATGAATACGCTTTATGATTTCAGGAAAGGTATTGCCCATAATTGCCTTCAATTTGCTAAAGGAATAACCCGGCCGGGAGGCAGCAATAAATTCGCAAGATTTGAGCAGAATTTCATAATCTTTCCAGGTTGTAATATCCAAAATTGCATCGGCCCCGGTGATAAAGTACAGCGTTAATTTTGAGTCGTAAAGCTTCATAAAGTGCCGGACTGTATCAATGGTGTATGTAGTATCCTTACTGTCTATCTCCATGCGGGAAACGGTAAAATAAGGATTATCCACCACAGCCAGCAGAGTCATCAAATAACGATGTTCCGCATCTGTAATCTGGCTTTTGTCTTTATGCGGAGGATTCCCCGTAGGCATGAAAATAACATAATCCAGTTTAAATTGCTGTCGGGCTTCCTCCGCGGTAACCAGATGCCCAATATGTATTGGATCAAAAGTACCGCCCATAATACCAATAGTCAGCTTACCGTCATTTTTGGGAAGTAGAAAACTCATGGTTTTATCCTTAATTAAAAATTTCTTCAATCATTAAGGGAAATACAAAAACTCAAAATCTCCGATCTTAACTGTATCTCCTTCACTAATACCGGCTTTAAGCAGCTCGTCTTCCACACCCAGTCGCCGGATAAGCTCCTGGAAGCGGCGCTGCCCTTCTTCGCTGGATAAATCGGCCCTTGATACAGCCTTCTCCACCTGATCGCCCTGAACGAGAAAAACGTCCCCCTCCCTGCGCACAGAAAGTACTGCTTCCGGGAGCGGAGGCAAATAAATAATCTCCGCATCCGCGTCTTCTTCCATATCCGGCTGCTCTTCCTGAAGCCGCCTGTACAGCGCCTCCAAAAGATTTTTTATGCCGTCCCCCGTTACTGCGGAAATCGGAAAAATCTCTCCGTCAAATATTTGTTGACGAAAACGCTGCAAATTTTGGTCTGCCCCGGGCAAATCCATCTTGTTGGCGGCAATTATAACCGGTTTCTTGGCCAGATCTTCATGGTAATTTGCCAGTTCATTTTTTAATTTCAGGTAATCCTCAAGGGGATTCCTTTTTTCCGTTCCCGCCATATCTAAAATATACAACAATATACGGCTTCGCTCAATATGTTTTAAAAACCGGTGGCCAAGGCCCGCTCCCTTGTGCGCGCCCTCAATAATGCCCGGAAGATCCGCCATAACAAAGGAGCGCCCTTCTCCCAGATAAACAACGCCCAGCTGCGGAGTAAGGGTTGTAAAGGGGTAATCGGCAATTTTCGGTTTGGCTGCAGAAACGCGCGATAAAAAGGTCGATTTACCTGCATTGGGGAAACCCACAAGGCCCACATCGGCAAGCAGCTTCAGTTCCAGCAACAGCGTCCGCTCTTCTCCCGGTTCCCCTCTCTCTGCAAAACCGGGTGCTCTGTTTCTTGAAGTTGCAAAGGAGCTGTTTCCCCGTCCCCCTCTGCCGCCTCGCGCCACAACTGCCTTCATGCCGCTTCTGAAGAGATCGCCCAGCTGAACGCCGTTTTCGTCCTTAATCACCGTTCCGACAGGTACTTCTACTTCCAGAGACCGGCCTTTGCCGCCGTTTTTATTGTTCCCCTGCCCATGTCCACCGTTCTCCGCCCTTAAATGGGGCCGGTAGCTGAGATGAATAAGCGTATTTTTATGGGGCGAGGCCACGAGGATGACATCTCCCCCGTCCCCGCCGTTGCCACCGTCCGGCCCCCCGCGCGGCACGTATTTTTCTCTCCGGAAGGAAGCGGCTCCGTTACCGCCGCGGCCGCCCCTGACAAATATTTTTACCTGGTCAATAAAAGAAGTCAAATTCTTTCACTCTGTTTCAAAAAAAATCCCGGGTTCCCCCCGGGTGTTAAGCCAATGGATAAACACTGACTTGTTTTCTTGTTTTTCCCAAACGTTCAAAAGTAACAGTACCCGCAGCAAGGGCATAGAGCGTATCATCTTTACCCCTGCCCACATTAAGTCCAGGGTGTATTCTGGTGCCCCGCTGACGGACAATAATGCTTCCCGGGGTAACAATTTGTCCTCCGAACGTTTTTACACCCAGCCTTTTGGGATTGCTGTCGCGACCGTTCCTTGAACTGCCGACACCTTTTTTATGGGCAAATAATTGCAAATCAAGTTTACGCATTTCCATGAGGCCTTCCCTTTAAGGCCCGCACCTCCCTTCATCTTTTATTAAACTGCCTTTACCTATCGTTTTTACTCGCTGTAATTGAAATATACCCGGGGTAAGATCTGGCTATTTCTTTTAAACCCACAAGCATTGTTTCAAAAAGAAGGAAAAAACCGTCTTTTTTTCCGGGATCGAGCTTCGCAGGCCGGCATACGCAAAAATAACCTTTTTTAACCTTTAACGGAGGATAAACATCCAGCAGATCCTCCATGGCATAAACAATCGACTGGGCGAGCGCCGAAACCGCTGCACAAATAATATCGGACCCCCGCGGCGCAAAAAGCGCATGACCCCTTATTTCTACCAGGACAGGATTATTATTGACGTCCCGTTTAATTTTTACCCTGATCATTACTAATTTGCGGATTGAATTTTATCAATTTTAACGAGGGTAAAAGGCTGCCGATGCCCCTGTTTCCTGCGGTAATTCTTTTTGGGCTTATATTTAAAAACTATTATTTTCTTCCCTTTCCCGTGTGAAAGGACCTTGCCGGAAATTCGGGCTCCTTCCAGGTAGGGAGCGCCTATACTTACATTGTCCCCGTCCTGGATAAGAAGCACCTTATCAAAGACTACTTCGGAACCTGCCTCCACAGGCAGCTTTTCTACCTGACAGGTCTCGCCTTCGGAAACTTTGTACTGTTTCCCGCCGCTTTCAAAAATCGCGTACATATTTTTTCTTCGCTCCTTTTCCTTAGACTCGCCAGACAAGGGTACCTTCAGCATGATATTATACATCTAAATCTAAAGGATTTGCCAAGACCCTGACTGCGCGGTTAAAGGCACTTAACAATTTTAGCATAGGCGAATATTGTTGTCAACGAGAACGGTATTTCTACAATATTCTAAATCGTCTTTATATACTTATTATTTCTTCAGGGTAGAGGGTAATCTTTTCCAAATTGCTGCCATTAAAAAAGACCGTATTTTCAACTCCCGCAATGGCGGTGTCTTTAAACAGGATTTTGGGCTCCAGAGCGAAGACCATCCCTTCGGCCAGGGGATAATGCTGTTTCGCGGTGAGAACGGGCAGCTCGTCCAGTTCCAGCCCCACTCCGTGGCCAACGAAGCGGGCCTTCTCGCTGCCGTAACCCATGAAATTCTCCTCGTATCCCATCTCTTTCGCCATCTTAAAGGCTAAATCAGCCAACTGCGAACAGGGAGTGCCCGGTTTGGCTGCCTTAATAACTTCTTCATGGATCAGCAGGGCATCCTCGTGAGCCTTAAGGAGGGTCCGGGAAGGCGTCCCCAAGCAGAAGACGCGCGTGCAGTCAATGCAATAACCGTTATAGACAATAACATAATCCACGAGGACGATATCGCCTTTTTGAATTTCTTTCCAACCCGGTCCCTGGGGAAAAGCGGGAGAAAGCCCCGGGCCTCCTGTCGGTCCGTCAAAAAATGTAGAAAAGGTGATGTTAGCTCCTGACATTAAATGGCCGTAAAAGGCCTCCTGGTTGTACTGGCGCATGCGTACGGCACCCTGATGTCCCAGGGTCCGTACCAGGTGCTCCAGGTCTGCCGCAAATTCGATCTCTCTTTTTCCGGCTTTTAAAAATTGTGGAACGGACCGGAGCATTTTATGGCTTATCTCTGCCCCTTTTTTCATTATCTCGATCTCGTAAGGGCTTTTAAACATGCGCAGTTCTCTGATTTGCGGGGAAATATCCACCAGCTCCGACCCTGCAAAGGCTTCCCGGTAGCGAAAATAAAGGGCAGTCGGCAGGACATCCAGTTCCATTCCCAGTTTTTTCGCGGCCCCTGCAATTTCATGCACCATGGCGGGGAGCTGCCGAAAGCTTTGCTGGTACTCCACGCGGCTTAGTGGTGTTTCCCTTTTGGCCCTTTCCAGGCTTTTGCTGACCAGGTAGCAGGCCTCTCCTTCCGCGGGGACGACCAAATGCCCCTTCTGGCAACTGCCGGTAAAATAAAAAAGGTCCACGTTTTGGGTAATAAGGGCAACGTCAATCTCCTTCTCCTTTAATTTTCCCTGCAGTTTCCTGATCCTGTCGTCAATTTCTTTTTTCGGTGTGGTCTCCATAGCTCTCGACCTCCTGTTATGGTTCTCCTTTAACCCTGAAAATGGGTTGAAATAATAGATGTTTCGTCTTAATCCCGTAAAGGGGAAATAACTTGTGAATAATCAGTTCCCTGTTAATTAACAACACTGCAAAAAAGATCGACTGTATCAGGTAACGGTTAATTCCCAAGCCATGGGCTATACCCCCTATGTCCCCGCCAAAGAAAAAAGGGATTATGGAAAGGTTAAAAGGATCAAACAGCATAAAAACAAAAATTACCCAGTAACAGAGACGATTAAAAAAACGGTTTGGAATCCACACAAGAACCTTTCTCAATATAAAGAAAACATAACCGATTGTAAGCGTCAGCACATTGCTAATGCCCGCGACATAGACCCAAACAATGCCTTCCCGCTCTGCGACAGGGGTCTTGTAAATAACCTCAAAACCATAAAAGTGCACCCTGAATGCTGCATATTCATCCAGGAGATAAGCAACAGCAGCATGGGCACCTTCATGAATAACGGCAAAAAGGATTATCGCTGTAAGAAGAGGAAGGTACTTCTTCATTTTAGTAAACTGGCCCTCTCTTTCTTTTCTTCTTGAAACCAACTCATTTAATGCCGGCACGCTTACTGCTCACTTCGTACAAAACCCCGGTACCTACCAGAAAAGCCCCTGTCACCAATAAAATCGAACCAATAGGTACAATATCAGCCAGAGGGCCGAAAAACAATATGGCAATGGGCATGGCAATTCCTGTTACTATTTGCACCAGGGAAAACACACGCCCCATCATTGCTTCCTCCACATTTTCCTGGATCAATACCGTTTGCGCAGTGGCGATAAACGGTAGGAAAATGCCCGAAACGCCCATAATAATCAAATACAACGTAAAATTACCGGCAATGCCGAGGAGGCCAAAAGTTATGCCGAATGCCACCAGGCAAATGGCCACGGTGCGAATTTTATCTTTAAATTCCCCGCGCAGGGAGACAAAAACCCCGCCGATCAAAGAACCGATCGTCCATACCATTTCATTGGCGGTCAGCCGCCAAACATCACCGCCAAAGCTGCGTTCCACAAACAGTGGCGTCAATTCCGACGCTGGTGTGATGAGGAAGAAGGATACACCAAAAAAAATTAAAATCTGCCTCAATAGCTTGTGATTAAGGGCATAGGCTATACCCTGGCGCAGTTCGGCGTAAACAGAAGCAGTTTCCTCAGACCGGGCAACCTTCTCAACATGAATAAAGCTGAGAACGGCAATTGCTGCCAGGGCGGTGATCACATCCACCAGAAAGACCCAGGAAATGCCCAAGGACCCGAGCACAATTCCGCCCATTGCTGGAGAAAGGAGCATCAGCACGGAATTCAGGGTTTGATTGATACCTTGCACTCTGGTTAGATTTTCCAGGGGAACAATCTGCGGATAGAGGGCATTGACAGCAGGCATTTGAATCCCTGTGCCCAGTGAGCGGATAAGTGAAAGGGCCAAAAGAAGCTCCATTTTTTGATAACCAGTCCAAAAGGCAATCCCTAGAACCATGGTGGCCAGGGCGATAAAGCCGTCCGCCAGCATAATGAGATATTTACGGTTATAGCGATCCGCCCAGACACCCGCCCAAAGGGAGATGATTACCTGTGGCAATAAGGAGAAGACGGTAGAAAGCATGACCCATTTACCGGATGAAGTTTGCAGCGTGATATACCAGATAATAGAAAAGCTTACGGCAGAAGAACCAAAAAGGGATATATTCTGGCTGATTAACAATAAAGCTATCTTTTTCTTCCACAAAGAATTGCCGCCTGGTGACAGGTTTTTCTCCATAGTACATCCTTTTTTAGATTTGCTGTGAAAAAAACATGTAAAAAAAGACGATAAGGATTACTATCGTCCCTTGGAAACTAAGCCTTTCCGGGAAGGGCGGTTCTTTCCGCCCTTCCCGCTGAGCTAACATTATTTGTCACTTCATGTTAATCTTCTTTTCCCTCAATACCCGCAGAGATAGCTTCATTTACTTGTTTCATAACAGCATAGAAATCCTCCGTAGCCTTCCTATATGCTAAAAGATTAAGATTTGACTCCAGGTTTTTTCGCTTGTTCTGATAATCGGCAATCTGCTCCTCTGTCGGCTGAACGCCGGTTTGCTGTAAAAACTGAATGGTGTGCTGGGCTTCCTTAAATGACTGAAGGAGCTGCAGGGCATCGCTGTCTTCGTTAACCTTTTTAGTAACCTCTTGAAGCCTCTGATACTCTTCGGTGTTGTAGAGTTCGCGACCCAGTTCTTTTGCTTTTTCTAAGATATTCAATATTCTCCTCCTAGCGGGAAGCATTTACAAGTTCCCTTAAAGTATATTAACCCTTCTCGACAAGGCACCCTTTTTCCTTCCTAAGAAAGAAAAAATATAAAGGAAATTATTCGTATAATATTTTGGCTGAGGCAAATGATAATTAAAAAGCAACTGCGAAAGAGCTTAATGTATAAGTAAATTACAATAAAATTGTCGGTAAACAGACAAGTCAAGGGAGACTATTTGATGGATAGATTTTTTCGAGGGCTTATTGCTGGTATAACCGGTGGGATAGCCATGAACCTTTGGACATTAATTGCGGTTTATCTGCTGCATTGGTCGATCTTACGCTTTATCGATTGGGCAGCCGTTTTACTTTATGGCCGTCTGTCCGGCAGCTTCGCCGAAACATCATTTGCCTTGTTAATGCATATTTTGTGGACTGGAACATTGGGCATTATCTTTGCCTACCTGATTCCCTTGACAACTTCAAGAGGTTATCTGCTCAAAGGGGCTGTTTTTGGAATTATATCAGGTTTTATCTTTTATGCCATGCCGACTTTGCTGCAGACGCCTATTCTTTCCGAGCATAATTTACTGTCAACTTTCTCCAATCATATCGGAGGTTTATTCTGGGGATTAACAACAGCACAAATGCTGCGCTTTTTGGAAACAAGAACCCTTCAACGGTCTTAGGGACATTCCTCCGAAGGAGGTGTGTCCCTTTACATTAGTGTAAATGACATTCCTCCGAAGGAGGTGTGTCCCTTTACATTATGACTTAAGGACATTCCTCTGTAAGAGGTGTGACAGATTATCTCTTAGCTTTTTAGCCCCCCAAAGAACTTGGAGAAAACACGTTTAATATGTTAACATTTTATTGGGGGGTAGGTTTTAATGAAAAACAACAAACAGTATAGTGATGAATTCAAAGAGCTGATTATTAAGGAGTGTCAAGAAACA
>JAAYFF010000030.1 GCA_012728375.1 Bacillota bacterium
AGCAGTTCAAATCACCTTTGATCCACAAAAAATAACCTATGAAGAACTGCTGGAAATATACTGGCGGCAAATAGATCCCACTGATCCTGAAGGTCAATTTTTTGACCGGGGCGAGCCTTATCAAACCGCTATTTTTTACCATAGCGAGGAACAGAAAGACAAAGCGGAAAAATCAAAAGAAATGCTTTCGCGAAGCGGCCGCTTTGCCGGGCCTATTACCACCAAAATTCTTCCGGCAGGGACTTTTTATCCCGCGGAGGAATATCATCAGGATTATTATAAAAAAAATCCGTATCATTACGCTCTGTATCGCAGGGGGTCAGGCCGGGACGCTTTTTTGGAGAAGCACTGGGTTAAAAAAGACCGCGATGAATTAAAAAAGAAGCTTACGGAGATGCAATTTCAGGTTACACAAAATAATGCTACAGAGCCGCCCTTTGAGAATCAGTACTGGGACAATGACAAGGAAGGAATCTATGTTGATATCGTGTCGGGAGAGCCCCTGTTCAGCTCGCTGGACAAATACGATTCCGGGAGCGGTTGGCCAAGCTTTACCAAACCTCTGGAAGAAGGCAATATAATAGAAAAAATTGACTATAGTCACGGTATGGTTCGCTGCGAAGTTAGAAGCAAGGGCGCTGATTCGCATCTCGGGCATTTATTTAACGACGGACCCGCTCCCGGCGGGCGGCGCTATTGTATTAACTCTGCCGCTCTGCGTTTTATTCCGAAGGAAGACCTGGAGAAAGAAGGCTATGGCCGGTATGCAGGATTATTTAAGTGATATCCCTACTTCTTTCAGATGAGAAAAGTTCCGGACCCGGCAATAAGGGCGCGTTATTTTTAAATGAAGGGATGTCAAACTAATCAGAACAAAGGAGATCGATGTCTGTTTGGAGAATATAAATCAAATCTCAGGTTAAAGGGGTATTTTCTCCCATAAAAAAATGAGGAGGTATACGGTGCGAAAAGAAGATCTACTAAAAATTGCTGCAAGCGTTGTCTTAATTTTGTTGGCGTTGGCTGCGGGGGGATGTGCTTCTAATCCGGTTCCCGGACCGGACGGCGCCGCGGCGCCGGAAACGGAAACAATAGAGATAAAATTCAGCACATGGCATGTTCCCGCGGGCGCGGAGTGTACAGATGTATGGGACCCCATGCTTAAAGAACTGGAAGCAAGAAGCCGCGGTCGCATATCTACTACGGCCTATTACGGCGGGGCGCTGGGGGCCGGGGAAGAGCATTACGACATTGTGGCCGACGGTCTTTCTGATATGGGTTATTTTACCGCTTCCTGGACACCCGGCCGCTTTCCGCTGAGCGACGTGCTTTCCATGCCCGTTTTTGTCGGTGGTAAGGATGTGGCTGTCGATATAGGCAATGCCATGTATGAACATATTCTCCACCGGGAATACCCGGATGTAAAAGTACTCAATTTAAACGGATGCGTTCAATCTTATTTTTGGACCACCAAACCGGTGCGCACATTGGAAGATGTCAAAGGGCTGAGAATGAGGTCGCCCGGCGGCCTGCAAACCTACATGATCGAAGCCTTGGGTGCCGAGCCGGTTTTTATGCCCCTTGGTGATGTCTATCTATCCATGGAAACAGGTGTAATTGACGGCATTGTGACCTGTCCGCAGTTATTCTACGCTTTTAATCTTCATGAGGTTGCGGATCATGCAGTGGTTGCTTCTTTCGGTTGTGTTGCCGAAGGAGTGATCATGAATCAGGACAGCTGGGAAAAGATGCCGGAGGATCTGAAAAACATTATTGAAGAAGTAACGGCAAACCCCTTCGAGCTCACCGGCGGGTTAAGCGTTGAAGCTATTGACGATATCATGAAAAAGCTTGCCGATGCCGGTGTGGAGTTTTATGAACTGCCTCCGGAGGAAGCGGACCGCTGGAACACTCTTTTTACAGAAGAGGTTGTTAAAAAATGGGTTGAACAGATGGAAGCAAAGGGCCTTCCCGGCAAAGAGACGCTACAGCTCTACAAATTCGAACTGGATAAACACGGTGTGGCATTTCCGGCATACCCCGCGGATTGGTAAAAAAGGGGAAGGGGCAGTTGCTGATGGGGTGGTTAAGTAAGGCAGGAAAATTGATTCAACGTTTAACCTTTTATGTTTGTGCGCTGAGCATGTTTATGCTTATTCCCATGATGCTTCTCACGACAACCGATATTTTGGCTAGGACATTTTTTACCCGGCCTATACCGGGCGCGGTGGAACTGTCCGAGTATATGCTTGTTGTGGTGATCCTTATGGGCCTGGCGTATACGCATCAAGTTAAGGGGCATCCCACGATAACCCTGGTTGTTTCCCGTTTCCCGCTTAAGGTACGGTTGGTCCTGGAAATACTGGTCAGTTTGCTCGGCATGTTCATTATCTTTATCGTTATCTGGCAAGGCTGGGTACTGGCAACAGGGCGAATGGCTGCCGTTGTCTCCGACGTGCTGAGGATTCCCCAACTTCCATTTAGGCTTTTGGTCTCAGCAGGGGCAATACTTCTTTTTTTAGAACTTCTGGTCGAGCTGATCGCTGCTGCAGCAAAACTGACGGGCATTTTTCCCAAAGGCCACGCAGCTTCCCGGGAACAGGAAGCCGGCAAGCGGAAACAGTAGCGGTATTTATATTCTTGTTTGGGGAGGAAATTACATTGGATCCAATTATTGCTGGTATAATTGGTACATTTATGGCGTTTCTCCTTTTAATCCTGGGGATGCCCATTGCCCTCGCCTTAATGCTGACGGGTTTTTTGGGAATCTGGTATTTATCTTCCCTTAGTGCGGCAGTGCCGGTAGCGGCAAGGACCCTCTATGCTGTGGCAGGTCAATACTCCTATATGATCATTCCGCTTTTTTTGCTTATGGGCGAATTTGCCGGCAGCAGCGGCCTAATTGAGAATCTGTACAAAACATTTGATAAATGGCTGCGCAAGTTTCCCGGAGGTTTGGGCGCGGCAACCATCGCTGCATGTGCCGGCTTTGCGGCTGTTTCCGGTTCCGCGGTGGCAACCGCGGCGGCCATGGGCTCTATCGCCTACCCGGAAATGAAAAAATTTAACTATTCGCCAAGGCTGGCGACGGGGACGATTGCAGCAGGCGGAACTCTGGGTTTTCTAATTCCTCCCAGTATCGGGTTTGTAGTCTATGGTATGCTTGTTGAGCAGTCCATCGGCAAGCTGCTTGTTGCCGGGATTCTCCCGGGTCTTGCTCTGGCCGCAGCCTTTATCGCTGTTCTGGTGGTACAGGTCCGTTTGAACCCCGCTTTAGCCCCGGTAAGACAAGAAACTGTCAGTTGGGGAGAAAAGCTGTTGGCGCTTAAAGATGTGTGGGAAATGTTAGCAGTCTTTCTCGTAGTTATGGGCGGGATATACCTTGGCTGGTTCAGCCCTACCGAGGCCGGCGCAATGGGTGCAACCCTTCTCTTTGTTGTGGCATTAATAAAAAGGAAACTTACCTTTAACAATTTGTATCAGAGTATGCTTGAGACCGTCCGGGTTTCAGTAATGGTTCTTTTCCTCGTCGCGGGCGCGACAGTTTTCAGCTATTTCCTGGCTCTTTCCACCATACCGGCCCAGCTGGCAAATTGGGTGGCGAGTCTTGAAGTATCCCGCTATATTGTTCTGGGTTTTATTCTTCTGGTCTATTTCTTTTTGGGATGTTTTATTGATGCCATATCGATGATGGTTTTGACGTTGCCGGTGGTCTTTCCTTTGATCTTAAAATTAGGTTTTGATCCTATTTTCTTTGGGGTTATCTGCGTATTGATGATGCAGGCGGGTTTAATAACTCCGCCAATGGGTCTGAATTTATTCGCCATTGCCGGTTCTGCCAAAGATGTCCCGCTTGAGGATATCTTTGCCGGTGCTCTGCCTTTTGTCATTCCGATCATAATTATTGTTGTGCTTATTACAATTTTTCCGGAGATCGCGCTGTACCTTCCCGGGAAGATGTTTCAGTAGCTTTATTTTGCCCCAGAGGGGAAGCAATAGTTTCCCATAAGGTGTGATGGAGTTTCTTTTTTTCTTCGGGGGATAGCTCAGCGGTGTCAATGGCAGGATGGATGGTCAGCCTTACAGTCGAGGGGTTAATTCTGTACTTTTCTTCCAGCACTTTATATGTTCCGTCAACCGTTAGAGGGACAATTACGGCTCCGGATAATAGTGCCATTTTCAGACTGCCCGGCAAAAATTTATTCATTTTCCTTTCTTTGCTTCTTTTGCCTTCAGGGAAGATAACCATGGGTATCCCGGCCTTGATGTTATCTGCCCCTCTGTTAATAGCTGTCACAGCCTGCCGGATATTTTTGCGGTCTAAAAAGATGCAATTTATTTTTTTCATTCCCAGATTAAGCAGGGGCACTTTTAAAAGCTCCACCTTGGCAATAAAGCCCATACCTTTGGGTATAAATCCCAGGATAAGCAGGATATCTATATGACTTTGGTGATTGCTAACAAAGCAGAGGTTGTTTGTCCGGGGCAGATTTTCCAGGCCGCGGACTTCAACTTTGGTTCCGCAGCTCCTTAATAGTATCCGGGCCCATAAAGAGGCAATCTTCGATGCTAATTTGCGTGAAAGATTTTTTCTGCCAAATAAGTCCAGGAAAAAAGTAAGGACGTACAGAACGGCAACGGTAAAAAGCAAAAAAAGGAAGAAAAAAAGGGCGAAGAAAATCGTAATGAGCAGAGACAAATTTATTCCTCCCGGAAAAAGATGATTTTGTTATAAGATATAATACAGGGTACAATATTATATATTTAACCAAAATTATTGAGATCCTTCAATAACATATAAGTTGAAGAAAAGAGGCTCAATATAAAAAAGTTTTAGAAAAAATAAATAATAGCTTTCAAAAGTGTTTTATGGTATACTAAAATAAGGAATTTTCAATATTTATGAAGGGAAAGGTTTGTATTATGAATGATTCGAGCGGCAACTCGGCAACAAATCCAGAAAAAAATATGCGCAATGAAATTCTTGAGGTAACAGCTCAATTATTTAGGAAGAAGGGCTTTACCGGGACATCCATGCAAGATATTGCCAATGAAGTAGGTATTCTCAAAGGAAGTATTTATTATTACTTTAACAGTAAAAATGAGATATTCCAGGAAGTTTTAGACAACGGTATAAATCCAGCCCTTAAAAAAGCTGAGATGATTGTTGCCGAAAAATTAACCCCAAAAGAAAAATTTCGCAAGCTTATTCATTATCATATGGATTATATTATGGATCATAATTTTTCACTTGTGATCTTCTTTCAGGAAAGAGAAAAGCTTCCCGCAACTGAGATGGAAAAATATCTGGAAAAGCGGGACCGTTACGAAAACTTTTTCCGCGAGGTTTTCAAAGAAGGGATTGAACAGGGTGAATTCCCGGAGCTAAATGTTCCTCTGACCGTTTTTGCCATACTGGGAATGTGCAATTGGATTATTCAGTGGTATAATCCCAAGGGCGCGCTGAGTGCCGAAGAGATAAAGGCACATATGGAACATTTAATCTTTGACCGTATGCTCAGCCTAAAATAGAGGCGGCAATACGGAAGTTCCGGAAGGGCTTTTTTTTAACGGGAAAAGAAAACAAACGGTTGTTGGAGTAAAAAAATTACCAAATATTATAATTTTTTTCATTTGTGTACTTAGTTTTATTTCAAGCCTTGTTTTAAGCTGTGGGCATGGTAGTAGTATATTGTTTTGCCATGCTCTTTTGTTTGCACCACAAGTCTCTTTGCTATAAAATAAGGTTTAAAGAATTAAGGAGACAATGGATGTGGAAAAGGACGCTGTTATTAAAAACACTCGCGAGATATTAAAGAATCATACCGCTAAGCCGCGCAATCTGATACCCGTTCTCCATGATCTTCAAGAAAAGTTCGGTTATCTTCCGCAGCCCGCGATGGAAGAAGTAGCCGCGGCCCTTGGGATCCCAGCTGTGGATGTTTACGGAATAGCTACTTTTTTTAACGGGTTTCGCTTGAACCCTCCAGGGAGGCATCAGATACAAGTTTGTATGGGTACTGCCTGTTATATGGCTGGAGGGCAAATTGCCCTGGATTCTTTTGAAAGGCGGCTGAAAATCAGGGCGGGGGAAACTACGCCTGATGGGGAGTTCAGCCTGGAACAGGCGGCCTGTGTGGGCTGCTGCAGCCTGGCGCCGGTAGTTGTAGTCGACACTTTCGTGGAGGGAAAGGTTACTCCTACCCGTGTAGACGGTCTTTTGCTTTCTTTGGGCGTTGCTCCGGAAAAACAGGAAAACCGCAGCAGTAAAAAGGACAATTAAGGGGAAAGGGGCCTAAGCAATGGATGCGGCTTTGAGGAAAAGGGCTTATGCAAAGCTCAGGTCCGGAGCAATGGAAGCGTTAAAATTTCTTGACGAAAAGCCTGTTGTCCGCGTTGGAACGGCTACCTGCGGCAAAGCGGCAGGTGCTCTCCTGATCCGGGACGCTTTTCAAGAGGAGATAAATAGCAAAGGAATAGATGCCCGGGTAGTAGAGGTCGGTTGCATGGGCCATTGTTATGCCGAACCCATGGCAATTATCTCCAAGCCGGGATTTACCCCCCTCTGTTACGGGAATCTGGACGAAGGCCTTGTTAAACGGCTGGTGGAGGATTTTCTTCTCCAAGATGACCCCTGTTATGAATTCGCCATGGCCGCGCTGGAACCCAATGATATTTTTCCAACCTTTCAAGATTTTCCCCGCGGCGTTTACGAGGAGAAAATAATTCTGGAATACTGCGGCTTAATTGACCCGGAAGAAATCGATTATTATATCGCTTGGGGCGGTTACTCCGCGCTGGATAAAGTTTTGCATATGGACCCCAGGGAAGTCCTGCAGATAGTAAAGGCCTCCAATCTGCGGGGGCGCGGCGGCGCGGGGTTTCCGGCCGGAATAAAATGGGATGTTGCCCGGAAGGCCGGGGACGGAATGAAGTACGTGATCTGCAACGGCGATGAGGGAGATCCGGGCGCTTTTATGGATCGGAACATTCTGGAGTCCAATCCCCACCAGGTAATTGAGGGGATGATTATCTGCGCATACTGCGTGGGGGCATCTCAAGGCTATATATATATCCGTTCCGAGTATCAGCAGGCAATCCGCAGGGTGAAAAAGGCTGTTAGGCAAGCCCGGGAGAAGGGATTGCTGGGAGATTTTATTTTAGGAAGCGACTTTTGTTTCGATCTCCACGTTTTCCCCGGCGCAGGCGCATTTGTCTGCGGCGAGGGGACAGCACTGGTTAGCTCCATGGAGGGGGGGATGGGAATCCCCCAATACCGTCCGCCGGAGCTCGCGCTCTCCGGCTATTTAGGCAAACCAACGGTGTTAAACAATGTCAAGACTTTTTGTTATATTCCGCACATTATACAAAAGGGTACAAAATGGTTTAAGGAGATTGGTACACCGGGAAGCCCCGGTACGGCCGTATTTGCCCTTGCGGGGAAGATTGCCGCTCCGGGCCTGGTCGAGGTCCCCATGGGAACAACTCTCAGGCAGCTGATTTATGATGTGGGAGGGGGTATACCGGGGGACAAAAAGCTTAAAGCTGTGCAGATCGGCGGCCCTTCTGGAGGCTGCCTGCCCGGGGAAGCCCTCGATCTCCCTGTGGATTTTGATTCCCTTAAGGAATCGGGAGCTATGATGGGCTCCGGAGGAATTATCGTCCTGAATGAAGATGATTGCATGGTCAGGATGGCCCGCTTTTTTTTAGGGTTTACGCAGCAGGAATCTTGTGGAAAGTGTACTTTTTGCCGCCTGGGGACCAGGCATATGCTTCAGATCCTGGATGCTGTCACCCGCGGGGAAGGGGATATGGATTCCCTAAGGGTTCTTCGTGAGCTGGCAGAAGACGTCAAGGCCGGTTCGCTGTGCAATTTGGGAAAGACCGCCCCAAACCCGGTTCTGACAACATTAAAATATTTTTTCCATGAGTACGAAGCGCATATTAAGGAAAAGCGTTGTCCGTCACTCATGTGCCCGAATTTAATTGCATATTTTATTGAGCCTGCCAAATGCAGCAAGCTTTGCAATGTTTGCGTCGGCAGCTGTCCTGTGGAGGCCATCTATACCAGGGATGACGGCTTAAAGGCCATTAACCAGGAAAAATGCGTAAAATGTGACAATTGTTTAAAAACATGTCCTCCGGAATATTCTGCGGTTATAAAAGTGTCTCCTCCCGATCTGGTAAGGGAAAAGGAGCGGGAAATGGGATGAGCAGACAGATTGTTATGACCATTGACGGCCGTAAAATTACCTCCCGGGAAGGGGAAAAACTGCTTTGGGTTGCGCTGGAAAACGATATCTACATCCCCCATTTATGCGCCATCAAAGGGCAAAACAAACCCTTTGCGGGCTGCCGCCTCTGTTTTGTGGAGGTGGAGGGGATTCTCCAGCCGGTAACTGCTTGTACGCAGCCCGTGAAAGCCGGGATGTCGGTTAAAACGCGTACACCTGCGGTGGACCGCCTGGTCAGGACCGCGTTTGAGCTTATCTTGTCGGATCATCGTTTAAACTGCAGCCGGTGCTCAAAAAACGGGAGTTGCCAGCTCCGGAAAATTGCCCGTGAAAGAGGTCTAAGGCTTGGATTGGAACGTCTGAAGCCGCTGCCGGAAAAGGGACAAATTGACGACAGTCCCCGTACCTTTGTTTTTGACCCCAGCCGGTGTGTTCTCTGCGGTCGTTGTGTCTGGGCAGATCGTCAGGTTGCCGGGGTCGGGGCGATCGGTTTTTCCCACCGCGGTATACAGCGCCGTGTAACCACTTTTGCAGTTCGCAATTTGGCGGAATCGGGCTGTATTGAGTGCGGCCTGTGTGTGGAAGCCTGTCCGGTGGGAGCGTTGTTCTTTAAAGAGGGGAAGCCCGGGGGAAAATCCTTGACAGATTCAATCTGAGCTTTCCATGGCAAAAATGGCTGCACCCAGGGCTCCGGTGATCTGCGGATCAGAAGGGATAAGCAGTTTTGCGCCGATTTTTTGTTCTATTTCGTAAACGACCCCTTTGTTTTTTGCCACTCCTCCGGTCATCATGTATTTCTCCGTGTGCTTGATCCTGTTTAGAAGTGAAACTGCCCTGGTCGCCACCGACCTGTTCAGCCCTCTGATGATATCTTTTACCTCCGTGTTGTGCGCGATAAGTGAAATCACTTCGGATTCTGCAAAAACAGTGCACATACTCGTAATAACAATGTCTTTATGATAATTTAAAATAACCTGCGACATCTCTTCCAGGGAGATTTCCATCGCTTTTGCCATAAAATCAAGAAACCTTCCCGTCCCTGCCGAACACTTGTCGTTCATGGCAAAATCAAGGACATTACCTTTTTCATCCAGCCTGATGACCTTGCTGTCCTGCCCGCCGATATCAATTATTGTCCTGACTTTCCTGTCCAGAAAATAAGCTCCTTTCCCGTGGCAGCTAATTTCCGTTGTTATTTTATTTGCAAACGGGAGACTGATTCTCCCGTATCCGGTTGCCACCGTAAAAGAAATATCTTCTTTTGTTAAACCCGCGTTTTTCAGGGCGAGGTTGTATGCTTTTTGGGCGCTATCATGAGCTTTGGCTCCTGTGGGAACGTTGGAATAACCCATGATTTGCCCCTCGGCATCAATAATTACCGCATTCGTGCTTGTAGAACCGCTGTCAATGCCTGCGAAAAAACGCTTTCCGCGAGTCTTTCGCGAAACGCTTTTTGTTTCCAGCATCTCCATGAAGGCGTCTATCCTGTTCATAAGCTGTCCGCTTTCAGAATCCGTGTAATCGGTTTCTACTTTTAAAATAGGAGTGTTTACTGTTTTTTTTAAATTTGCATATTCGAAGGAATAAAAGTCGCAAAACTTAATGGTATTGTAAATAATTCCCTTTACCGGCAGGCTTTGCAAAAAAGCCCGCCGGTCGCTGACCATCCGCATGCAGGGGAAAGAGCGCAGAAGTGCGACGGCATAGGAAAAGAGAACATTGTTTTCTGTAATTGTATCCGACAGCCGGTTATTACCGGAGCAGGTCAGGTTAATAGTTTTAATCCCGTATGTTTCTTCTAATCTTTTAATGATGTTTTTTTCAAACCTTGCCCCCATGATAACCAGCGACTTTTCAACGGGGATTTGTTCTTTCCTGCGGGACTGAATAATTTCTTTCAACCGACCGGTTTTAAGCCTTGTGCCTTTGTATTCTCCGTATGCCTTGGCAAAAAGCTCTATTTGGCGGTAAAATAACCGGTCCGTTTCGTTGTTTATTTTCCTGGGAAGGTCAATGATATGCAAAAAGTCTACTTTATTTTTGAGGATATCATTGAGCCTGCGGATGCTGTCACAACAATTTACCAGCACAATTTCCTTCAAATTTTGCTCCAGGATTTGTTCCAGAGCGCCTTTCATATAACTGCACATATTGACATGGGTAAAATCGTGGGCACTTTCATGCGGCTTCACCTGCGGTTCAATCTTAACCGTTTCTTCTCCAAAAGCTTCAAGTAGCTCGACAGGTGTGTATTTACACACGTAGCCGATCATTTTTTCTTCACCTGTTTCTGATAATTTCAAGGAAGGCTTCCAACCTGGTTTTTGTTTGACCCTCCTGGTTATTTTTTTTGTCGATGACATCCCCGTCCAGAGTTAAAAACGGGATGTTCTTCTCGCGGAAATACCTTTGCAACAGGTAGATCCCCCCTAGGGCCTGTTTGCAGCCAAAATGGCAGAAATGAATAACTCCGTCCGGCCTTGTTTTCTCCATAAGCATGTCGATAAGGGCAATCTTCCTGTCAAAGGAGCCGTTATAGGAATTTAAAAGGAGCTTCCGGGCGATCCCCTCCAGGGGATCCCTTAGTTCAATTTCGTCAAGGAAGTCATAGTTCAGATCAAAGCCGAGGATAGAAAATTCAGGGCTAAAGTTAAAATATTTAATAAAATTTTTTTCAAATAACGGTGGAACATGGATAAAAAAAATTCCCTTCCCCCGCCTATCCGGCGCCCTTTGAATATCTTCCAGCAGCATCCGGTAAAAGCTGAGGGTCTCCTCCCTTCCCAAAAACACGTGGGAGGCAAAAAGCATGTACAGTTCATAGGTCATAGATGTTGACAGATTTTTTAAAGCCAGATTTTCCAGATATTTTTTCAAAAGCTCTTTGCTCTGGTTCTCCCGGGCGATTACTTCCTTTAGCCTATCCATATCCAATTTTCTTCCGAAAATTTCTTCAATGTTCCTGATCATCTCTTGGAGCTGATTTTTTACATAATTAACGTTTTCTTTGTTGTATTCATAAGGAATGTCCAGAATATAAAGGGGGGTTTGGTATTTTTCGGAAAGATAGCGGAATGTGCCGATATTTCCGTCACAGATCATGCTTGTGGTGATGCTCATTTTACATTTTTTCAGCAGGTTCAGTTCTCCGGAGCCGAGAAAAACCTTGTGAAAACTGCACAAGGAATTGGAGATTCCGGCGGCTTCGGCGGCATCAATTAATTGGCCTTCAATAGAAATGCCGGCCAGGAAGCCCGAATAAGCTTCAATAAAAAGGGGGTTAACTCCCATGGCATGCAAAATTTCCGTAGGGCTGAAAATATTCACCCACATGGAGTTATCCGGATGATTGAAGTAATCTTTTATACTATTGACACAGATTTTTTGCAAAAATTGCAGGGACGCCGGAACTTTCCTGTCAGGGAAAAGGCTTAAGTATACACCGGCAATATTTAAACCCAACTTGAGATAAGCCAGCGCTTTTTTAGAATCAGACAAATTTTTAGTAATAATATTGCCGTAGCTTTTTATTGCGTTCATGCACCATATTATACCACAATGTCCTAGAGTAAAATACTCCCTCTGCCGCGAATAGTCATGGACCTGCTAAATGAGTAGCTTTTATTTCCACAGCTTGAAAAAGCTTGACAGAAAAATTCGCCTGTGAGATAATTTTAGAGCAGGAGTTCGAAAATATTGCTCAAAAAGTTTAATACATATATGACAGTACTAATATGCAAAGAATTACGTAAGGCTTGCGTTTACACCTAAAGAAGGGCTTAAACATTGCTAATTCAATTATATCCTAATTGATAAAAATATTTTATGCTTAGCTTGGAATAACAAATGAAAGGAGTTTTAAAATGTCACCGATTCCCAAAAAACACATTGTCAAAATGAGCTACAAGGAGGCGCTTAATGCCGCCTACAAGGAGGCAGACAGCGATGAGCTCCCCGGAGTACGGTACATTGTTGACCTCCGTAACGGTCAATTTACTGTAGCAAATAACGGAAAAGAACTTGGAGACATTTTTGCCGAATCGCTCAATTACAGGATTCATCAAAGGATTATCCGTGACGATGCCAAAGTTGAAAAACCAAAAGAAGAAGCGGCTCCAAATGAAGAAAAAAAAAGCTACTTAAAGAAGGAAATTGAAAACAAAATGAGCTACAAGGAAGCTCTTAGTGCTGCCTATAAGGAGGCGGACAGCACTGAGCTGCCCGGAGTACGATACATTGTTGATCTCCGTGATGGTAATTTTACTGTAGCAAAAAACGGAAAAGAACTTGGAGACATTTATGCTGAATCGCTCAATTATAGGGCTCAGCAAAGGATTATCCGTGACGATTTAAAAGATGCCAAAAATGATTAAACAACCGCGCGACTTACACAAACCCGTTACCCATTGGGGTATCGGCAAAAAAAAGAGGACTTGCCATGCACTCTACTCTCGAACATGGCAGTCCTCTTATTCCGTAAATATCCCCTCCGCTATACAGCTTTAGGCTTTCTTAACTTGGCATAAAAGTGCCTTGAACACTGGAAACCCTGAAATGGGGTCCCTGTTGTTAAAGTCCGTCAAATGATTTACGTTCGCCTGACGCCATGCTTCAACCTGAGTAGGGTTTCCTCCGCCCATGTTAACTTCAACCTGACCTGGTAAAACATTTTCAGTCACATCGGCATAAAAGATAACTTCCCCTCTCCTGGTGCTTACCGCTACCTTGTCCCCTGTTTTGATGCCGCGTTCAGCTGCGTCTAGGAGATTGATCAGGACATGCGGTTTTTCCTGATATTTCACTAATCCCGGCACATTCAGGTGTTGGGAGCGGAAGGTTGATTGGATCCTCGCTCCCGTATTTAAGACCAGAGGAAACTCTTTGTAGAGTTCGGGATTGTGCAGCGGACCTTCCACCGGTTCTGTGTATACAGGCAGGGCATCATAGCCGTGTTTGGCCGTCAAGCTGGAAGTGATCTCCACTAAGCCTGAAGGAGTAGGAAAGCCTGGCTTTTTATCGCCTCTCAGTAAACCTAGTTCATATTTTTTATAGCGGCGTTCCGGAACGGGTATCTCAACTCCGTCGCGACTGTTTTGCAGCTTTTTAAGCAAAGCGGGGTTGCCGGCAAAAGCTTTTTCTATAAGCTCCTCTTCGCTTTGCGGGAAAAGGTGGCCGTAACCAAGCTTCTTGGCCAGTTCAGTCAGAATCATGGCACAATTTTTTGACTGTCCTACAGGCTCGATGACGCGCCTTCTGAGGCGTGCATAACCTGGATAGCGCTGATAAGAGTTTGTTTCATAGTAGGTGGCCGAGGGGAGGACAACATCGGCAAAAAGAGCATCCCGCGTCATCACAAGATCAACCACCGCCATAAAATCAAGCTTGCGGAAAGCTTCTTCAAAGATCTTGGGCTGCGGGTAGGAAGTCAAAATAGAAGAACCGATAACAAGCAAACCCTTGACAGGATAGGGTTCTTCCTCCAGGACAGCCCTGGGAAATTCCATAAACTGGGCACTTCCGGTTAATTCATAAAACAGCGGATATTTCTCCGCGCCTACCGGCAGGATCCCGGCAGGTTTGGGAAATTCGTCCTGTAACGGGCGCCGCGGCGCGGTTAAATATAAACCGCCCGGCACGTCAAGATTCCCTGTAATTGCCCATAGAATATAGAGCGCCCTTATACTTTGCATCCCGCAGTTCGAGTACTCAAGGCCGGTAAAGGTGTGCAGGCTTACTCCCTCTGTATTTGCTATTTCTCTGGCAAGCGCCGTAATGGTTTCCGCAGGTACATGGGTGATGCTCTCCACCTTTTGCGGGGTGAAGTTCTGCACGTAATCGCTGAGTTCTGAAAAGCCAAGGGTCCATTTTTCCACAAATTCCCGGTCGTACAGCTTCTCGTTGATGACAACATTAAGCAAACCCAGAATTAACGCCCCGTCTGTTCCCGGACGCACTCCCACCCACTGGTCAGCCCGTGCCGCTATATCACAGCGCATCTGATCTACGGCTATAAGCTTAGTTTTGTTTTGCTGCGCTTTAACGATCCTTTGAAAAATGAACGGCGGTGAGTCGGTAATCGGGTTTGTGCCCCAGACAACGATAAGGTTGCTGTTTTCGAAATCAGGGGAGAGGTTGGTTGCGAGCAATCCGAAGTTGGCCATGGGGGCAAAAATGCCGTAAGTAACATAACATAAAGAATCTACACCGGAAATGTTAGGCGAACCGAACGGTAGGAGCAGTTTGTTCGTCATTGTATTAGGCATATCATAAAATCTGACCATAGATTGCTCAAAGGTGCCCCGGCCGGAGTGGCTAAACATGGCCTGCGGCCCATAGCGAGCCTTAATCTCTGTCATTTTTTGTGCCGTCAGGTCAAGGGCTTCATCCCAGGAAGCCTCCCGAAATTTACCTTCCCCGCGCTCTCCCGTGCGGATTAGCGGTGTTTTCAGACGGTGTGGAGAGTATATGATTTCAGGAGCGTGTTTGCCCCTGATACATAAATGAGCGTAAGGTGCACCCTTGTGCGGCTCAACTTTTACCAATCTGCCATCTTCCAGCGTTACTTTCACCGCACAGCCTCCGGGACATATGCCGCAAATGGAAGGTTTAATTTCAATTGCCATCCTGGTATACCTCCCTTTTTTTTGTTAACAGTAAAGCAACAATTGTCAGAAATTGTGCTTTATAATGCTACCATGAAGCATCGCTACCTGTCAATAAAACGTGAGCGTACACCAGTAATTCCCGCAAATGCCTTATTACTTTTATTGCCGAAGTTTTTGGTCCCTCTCCCACCATGAAGTTGATGAATAGCTAGTGCTATCCAAATGGGTATTTGAAAAAATGCGGAACTAAAAATGAAAAAGTTTTTAGGGCAATTTTTTAATGGAAACAATGTCATTTGCAGCAAAATTTACTGTACCATCCGGCACTTCAATTAAGCAGTTGCTTTTGGCGTGGGTTTTAATGACGCTACAAAAATGATTTTCAAAAGGAGTAACATAACAAACGCCTTCGCGTTCTTCATAGCGGCCCCATAAGAAACACTGGCTTCCGTGGTGGCTAATTGGTTTTGTCAGCTGACCACGTCCGTCCGGCAATTGTTTATCCGTTCCCGCCAACCTTGAAATTATAGGGAAAACAAATAATAACATGGCAAAAATAGCTCCTGCCGGATTGCCTGACAAGCCGATTAATAATTGTCCCTTTAAAAACGATACAAAAGGGGCACCGGGGCGAAGAGAAGAATTGTCAAATAGATTTGTGCATTTTTTTGCTTGCAAAGCATCTTTGATAACATCATAATCGCCCGAGGCGGTTCCACCGGTGGAGATAACAACCGGCAATTTTAACCGGTAAGCTTTTTCATATATTTCTAGAACATCATCAACCCTATCTCTAACCAGCCCGAGGTTTACCGGAATTCCCCCCGCTTGTCTAATAATTTCAGCAAGAGTGTAGAGGTTGGAAGATCTTAGTTGCCCGTATTGCAAACGATCATGGAGATCAACCAGTTCGTTCCCCGTTGAAAATATCCCGATTTTAGGGCGCACATAGACAGGAACAGGATCGATTCCCATTGTAGCTAAAATTCCCATATGGGCCGGGGTAAGAGTGCTGCCGCGAAAAAAAAGAAATTCTCCGGCAGAGATGTCTCCCCCTTTCAGAGATATATTTTCTCCAATAAGAACGGGTCGTTTTATAATAACGCCAAGATCAGACCCTAAGGCAATTTCCTCCGTTTCTTCCTGTTTGATTATACAATCTGCCTGCAGGGGGAGAGGGGCTCCGGAAAAAACTTTAATAGCAGTTCCAGGGAGGAGCCTTTTAGTGGAGTATAAACCGGCAATTATTCTATCAATAATTCTCAGGGTAACGGGGTTATCTGCAGAGGCACCACAGGTATCGCCGGACAGCACGGCATAGCCGTCCACGCGGGAGCGGTTAAATGTGGGAACATTCTTGTGGGCACTAATATCCACAGCCAAAACCCTTCCCCCTGCTTCCCATAAAGGGACTAATTCCACCATTTTAGAAAGCATTGATGATTCATTTCTAAATAGTATATCTTTGGCGTTTTCCAACGAAAGCATCGCTTAATTCCTCCCCAGTTCTCCAGGCGTTTGCTTCTTTATGTCATGTTCGCATTATGTCCCTAAAGACATAATGCGGGTAAAAAAATTAGCCTCTTTAACGTTTTTATATTTTTTTATATTACTCTTCTTTATGATGTTATTCTTCATGGTAAAATAAATTCCTTCTGTCCTGTCCGAAAAAGCTAAAAATTTTTTCCGGATAATAGGATAATAGATATTTTACAACGGTTAGCAAGAATCCAGAGGAATTCTGGTTGGAAGTATGTGACTACAATACATATCTGGAGCAATTTATTTAGACAAATTTCGCTTAGCCAAATATATTGTAAGGGCTACAGCTCATGTGCCTGATTTGAGGTTCTTTAAAAAACCTAAAAAACCCACAGTGTCTTGACACGATCTGATCATATTTTTCGTTCGACTGTTTTCTTTTTGTGGCATGCTGGCATTGGCGGCAACCTCCCTGTGTGGTTTTGGTTTTTTTCAAACCTATTTTGCCATAATTGGGCTGGGAATCGCCACTTAAATTTTCATGGCTATTTGGACAACTTCTTCAGTTAAAGAATAAATTAAATTTTCTATGGAAAAAAGCAGGAAAACAATTCAAATTTGTCGAAAATTTTAATTAGAAGTCATAACTTTGCATGGAAGATTTTATTGCAATGAGAGAAATTGTGTGAACTATACTATTAATGAAATTATTTTTGTTTTGGGTGTTGTTGTCGTTATGATGAATCTGACTTAAGGAGATTTTGGGATCGTGAAATATTATGCTCATTCCAAAGATACAGTTAAATCTGAATGGCATTTGCTGAAGAATCACCTAATGGACACAGCAAAAATTGCAGAAACATTTGCAAAACGATTTGGTGCCGGTGAGTTAGGTTATATAGCAGGCTTATTACATGACATCGGCAAATACTCAGACGATTTTCAAAAACGACTGCAAGGTGAAAAAATAAGAGTGAATCATTCTACGGCAGGTGCATTGGAAGCTCTAAAGCTCCATAAGACATTTGGTATCATATTGGCTTATGTAATTGCCGGTCACCATTGTGGACTTACTAACTGGGGAAGCAAAGTTGATGAATCATCTTTAGCCGGAAGATTAACCAACAGACGTTTACCGGATTACAGCGCTTATACAAAAGAGATAGTAGTTCCAAAGCTCAAAGAAATACCATCTCCTTTAAAAAAATACCCGTCCGGACGCGGTTTTAGTGCCCAGTTTTTTATTAGATTTCTTTATTCATCGCTCGTTGATGCTGATTTTCTTGATACAGAGCAGGCACTTAATATTCAAAAGGCTAAGTTGCGTGAAAACAGTAATGTTTTGTGTTTACGGGAATTGGAATCTCTTCTTGATAAATATCTAGCGGAATTAACTGCCTCAGCTAAAAATACGCCTGTTAACATGTTGAGGAATAAGATTTTAAATGTTTGTAGGGAAAATGCCCGAAGTGCACCTGGGCTTTTTACCTTAACAGTTCCTACCGGTGGCGGTAAAACCCTTTCATCTTTGGCCTTTGCTTTAAAGCATGCCCTAACCTACGATAAGGATAGAATTATTTATGTAATCCCTTATACCAGTATTATTGAGCAAAACGCAGCGATCTTTAAACAAATTTTTGGTGAAGCTGTTGTTTTAGAGCATCACAGCAATTTTAATTATCCGGAAGATGAAGACAAAGAAGCAGATTTGGAATATGCACAGGCAATAGAGAAAGTTAAACTCGCCTCAGAAAACTGGGATATACCTATTGTGGCAACCACAAATGTGCAGTTTTTTGAATCACTTTTCGCCGCGAAAAGTTCACGCTGTCGCAAGCTCCATAACATAGTAAACAGTGTCATTATTATTGATGAAGCGCAAATGATTCCGACCGGTTACCTGCGGCCGTGTATTAACGCACTAATTGAGTTGGTTGAGAACTATAAAACAACTGTAATTCTCTGTACAGCAACACAACCAGCGATCAATAGATTTATCCCAACTGAAATAAAAATAAGTGAAATTATGGATAATCCCCGGGACTTATACAACGCTTTCAAAAGGGTTGAGATTAAGGATCTTGGCTTCGTTGATGATGAATGTCTTGCAGAACGGTTACTCAAGCACAGACAGGTTTTATGTATTGTCAACTCTAAAAAACATGCCCGTCTACTCTTTAATAAAGTAAAAGAAACGGATAGTAAGGGTGTTTTTCATTTAAGTACCCGCATGTGCCCTGTTCACCGCACACAAACCTTACGGCAGATCAAGGAATGCCTTAATAGAGATAATACCTGCAGAGTAATATCTACTCAACTGGTAGAGGCCGGTGTAGACCTGGACTTTCCCATCGTTTATCGCAGCCTTGCCGGAATTGACTCCATTGCCCAGGCCTCCGGGCGGTGCAACAGGAACGGCTTGCTACCAAAAGGTCTGGTGTTTGTTTTTCGGCCTGAAAAGCATGGAATGCCTGCAGGCTGGCTCAGTAGGACTGCATCGATTGGAGAAGAAATCCTCAGGGATAACGACGATTCCCTTAGCTTAGATGCTGTAAAAGATTATTTTACCTTACTTTACAACATTGAGGGCGAAATGCTTGATAAAAATAATATTATGGGGCTTATAAGGGAACAAGAAAACAGTTTAAGTTTCCCTTTCCGTCAGATTGCGGATGAATTTAAACTGATTGACGAAAACACTACACCAGTGATTATCCCTTGGGACGAGCAGTGCAGAAACTTACTGCAACAAGCTGCATGGAGTAAACGTCCCGGCAGCTTTGCCAGGAAGCTTCAACAGTATACAGTCCAGGTTTTTGAAGGCGAATTTAAAGAAATGCTCCGTTTGGGAATTATTGAATATGTCGCAGGCAATTATTATGTCCTCCGTGAGGATACTGTTAAGTCGCATTACAGTAAAGAAATGGGGTTGATGCCATGCACAGAAAGTATGTTTCTTAATGATAACTTGATTATTTAGCAAAGGAGGGATTAAGACTTTGGGTTTTGGTATTCGCTTGCTAATCTGGGGTGATTACGCTTGTTTTACCCGGCCAGAAATGAAGGCGGAGCGTGTCAGTTATGATGTTATAACCCCTTCGGCAGCACGGGGTATCCTAGAAGCTATCCATTGGAAACCGGCAATTCGCTGGATTATTGACAGGATACATGTACTTAACCCTATTCGTTTTGATAACGTGCGCCGTAACGAAGTGGGGAGCAAGATACCGGCCGGCAACATCAAGAAAGCGATGAAAGGAGAGCCGGTTATCCTCTGTCAGAATGCAGCTGAAGACAGACAGCAGCGGGCTACCCTATTGCTCAGGGATGTTGCGTATCTCATTGAGGCCCATTTTGAAATGACGGGTAAAGGCGGGGTGGAAGACCTGCCTGAAAAACACTATAACATTGCATTGCGCCGGGCTAGATTGGGGCAATGTGTGCACCAGCCTTATCTTGGCTGTCGCGAATTTCCTGCCAAATTCCGCCTGCTTGAAGATGATGAACCCCTTCCTCGCTCGGTTTACTGTGGAGAGGCAGAAAAGGATCTGGGTTGGATGCTGTTGGATATCGACTACGAAAATGAAATGTCACCCCATTTCTTCAGGGCACAAATGAAGCATGGAATCATCGAAGTGCCTCCTATGAAAGGAGGGGGACAACTTGATTATCAAGGCTTTGTGTGAGCACTATCAGCGGCTCCTGGATGATGAGCACTCCGGAATCAGCCGTCCAGGCTACAGCAAAGCCCGCGTATCATTTGCCGCAGAGCTTTCGCCAACGGGGGAACTGGTTAATATCATTGATTTAAGAGAACAAAAAGGTAACAAACTGGTTTCCCGCGATTTGATCGTTCCGGAGCAGGTTAAACGGTCATCTGGGGTTAAAGCGAATTTTTTATGCGATAATTGTACCTATGTGCTTGGTCTTAACCAAAAAGGAAAGAAAAAAGCAGAAAGAATCAAAGAGGAATTTACAGCATTTTATGATTTGCACCGGGAAATACTTGGCGAAGTGAACGACATTGGGGCCCAAGCTGTCTTGGCATTTTTGGAAAACTGGGATTATCGAAAAGCTGAGGCTCACTTCAAAATAATTCCCCATCTTGATGACCTTCAAAAAGGGGAGAATATTATGTTTCGGCTTCAGGGCGATCAGTGCTTCATTCATGAACGAAATGCTGTCGCTTCAGCCTGGTCTGAGTATTGTTCTGTCAAGGATTCAACGGTCTTAGGCCAATGCCTTGTCAGTGGCGAAATCTTGCCGATAGCCCGCCTGCATCCGAGCATTAAAGGCGTGACTGGGGCACAGTCCAGTGGAGCATCTTTAGTTTCTTACAATCTGGATGCTTTCACCTCATACGGCAAAACACAAAGCTATAACGCCTCCATCAGCGAAGATGCAGCCTTTGCATATACTACAGCCCTCAACTATATGTTAAGCAATTTGAAACATCGTATCCGCATCGGCGATACAACCACTGTTTTTTGGGCGGAGCGCTCCACCAATGGGCTGGAGGAAGACCTGCTGGGCGCTCTTTTCTTTCCAGAGAATGCGGAAAATGAAGAAAATGAAAAAGAGGGCGGAAGTGATAACCGCATTGTCCGCGATCCCCAAACAATCCAGCTTTTAAAAGATATTTTTTCCCGTATCCGCTCCGGCAGACCTGTTCTTGAAGAACTTGCCATCGTTGATCCGAACGTAAATTTTTACATCTTGGGTTTGGCGCCAAATGCCAGTCGTCTCTCCGTCAGGTACTGGCACGTTGACCAATATGGTAACTTTTTAAATAAAATTAGCCAACATTATCGGGATCTGGAGATTGTTAGAAATGAAAAATACGATCCCGAATTTATTTCCATCAGCCGTATTCTTAAAGAAACAGCCCCTCTGGGAGATACAAAGCGAATTCCACCGTTGTTAGGGGGCATTCTTATGCGTGCGGTTCTCACTGGAATGCCCTACCCCCAGGCGCTGTTTAATGTAATTCTTTCTAGAATTAGAGCAGATCATAAAGTAAATTATGTGAGAGCCGCCATGATAAAAGCCATACTGACCAGGCACTATCGCTATTATAAAAAGCATGATGAGGTGACGATCAAAATGTCGATAGATGAACAAAACACCAATACCGCTTACCGCATGGGAAGGCTTTTTGCCCTGTTGGAAAAAGCGCAGGAAGATGCAAACCCCGGTTTAAACGCAACGATTAAAGACCGTTATTTCGGGGCTGCCTCGTCTACTCCCGCTTCTGTTTTTCCCATACTTTTACGCCTCGCCCAGCACCATATTGCCAAGGGTGAATATGGACGCCTTATAGATAGACAGATCCAAGATGTGCTGAGTGAGGTAAAAAGTTTTCCTCAATATTTGAGTCTGGAAGATCAGGGTTTATTTGTGCTGGGTTATTATCACCAACGCCAGGCCTTGTTTACAAAAAAAGAAAAAGGAGCTGAATAACATTGACAGAGACAATTAAGAACAGATATGAGTTTGTCCTCTTGTTTGACGTGGAAAACGGTAATCCCAACGGGGATCCGGATGCAGGCAATATGCCCCGTATCGATGCAGAGACCGGCCTTGGTTTAGTTACAGATGTATGCCTCAAACGAAAAATTAGAAACTATGTAGATATTGTCAAAGATGCAGCACCGGGCTATGATATCTACGTTCGAGAAGGCGGTGTTTTAAACACGCAGCACAAAAAGGCATACAGCGCACTTGGTCTCGAACCAAACACAAAAGAGAAAAAAATGCCTAAAGATGCAAAAAAAGCTGAAGAGCTAACCAGGTTTATGTGCCATAATTTTTTTGATATTCGCGCTTTCGGTGCCGTAATGACTACAGAAGTTAACTGTGGGCAAGTCCGGGGACCAGTACAGTTAAACTTCGCCCGCAGCATAGACCCTATTGTGCAGCAAGAGATCACTATTACCAGAATGGCTGTAACTTCGGAAAAAGACGCTGAAAAGAAAGACAGGGAAATGGGGAGAAAACACATTATACCTTACGCACTCTACCGGGTGGAAGGCTTTATATCAGCTTTTTTGGCAAAAAAAACAGATTTTCATGAGGGTGATCTGCAGTTACTTTGGGAAGCTTTGATCAACATGTTTGACCATGACCGCTCTGCAGCCCGGGGCAAAATGGCTGCTCGTAAACTGTTCATTTTTAAGCACGAATCACCTTTGGGTAATGCACCGGCGTACAAGCTTTTTGATCTGATAACTGTTATTCGCAAAGACACAACTCGCCCGGCCCGCACATTTACAGACTATGAAATTGTTGTGGATATGGCCAATCTTCCTAAAGGGGTTGAACTGTTCGAACGACAATGAATCCAACATTCTATGATGATGAAAACCTGCTTCCCCTATCCGGGATCCAGCATTTTGCTTTTTGTGAGCGGCAATGGGCTCTGATTCATGTGGAAAATCAATGGGCGGAAAATGTGAGGACGATTGAAGGGAAGCAACTGCACGAAAGGGTTGATGATCCATACTTTGTAGAATCAAGGGGTGCTATTAAGACAATCCGCTCTGTACCTCTTCTCTCCCGGCGGTTGGGTCTTTATGGGTTTGCTGACGTAATTGAATACTACAGCCCATCAGAAGCAGATCATTTAGATGAAATGACCATTATAGAGTACAAACGGGGTAGGCCCAAGCCTGACGATCGGGATGAGGTGCAATTATGCGCTCAGGCCATGTGCCTTGAGGAAATGTTGGGGATACGGTTAAAAGGGGGCTTTTTTTTCTATGGTGAAACGCGACACCGGCACAAAATACTATACAGCAAAGACTTACGGGAAAGAGTTATACGTTTATCAGAAAAAATGCACGATTTGTTTGCAAAAGGGATAACTCCGCATGCTGTAAAAAGTAAAAAATGCTCCAATTGTTCTATGAAAGATCTTTGCTTGCCAATTTTGGGCAAAAAGAAGTCAACAGTAGGTAAATATATTAAAAGAATAATCTTGGAGGCATTAAAAGAAACGCCGGGAGACTGATAATATGCGGAAAATGCTCAATACCCTTTATGTGACTAACCCAGACGCTTTTTTAGCCAGAGACGGAGAAAACCTTGTGGTGAGAATTAATGAAAAAGAAGTATTTCGAACTCCTATTCATTATTTGGAAAGTATCGTTACGTTTGGTTATATGGGTGCTAGCCCTGCCCTTTTTGCTCTATGCGTGGAAAAGGGGGTATCCCTTACCTTTTTAACTCAGCACGGAAAGTTTCTTGCCAGTTTGTCCGGTCCTGTTAAGGGTAATGTCCTGTTGCGCCGTAAACAATACAGGATTGCTGATTCACCCGAAGAATGCGTGAGAATTGCTTCTCGTTTTCTTACCGGTAAATTGATTAACAGCCGAGTTATTATAAGGCGCTTTATTAGTGATCATGGGGAAAAATGTGATAGTCAGTCAATTAAAAGAGTCTGTAGCGAATTAGCAAAAAGCATATTCAGTTTGCAGAATGCAAAAAGTCTTGATGAGATAAGGGGAATAGAAGGGGATGGGGCAAAACTATATTTTTCTGTGTTCGACAATCTTATTTTAAATGATAAGGAATCTTTCTTCTTTAAAAAAAGAACTCGCCGTCCCCCGCTAGATAATATGAACGCGCTCCTTTCTTTTTTGTATACTTTATTATTAAATGAAACAAAATCGGCGCTGGAAACAGTTGGTCTCGACCCTTATGTAGGATTTTTGCATCGCGATCGTCCGGGAAGACCCGGTCTTGCTTTGGATTTAATGGAAGAATTCCGACCATACATGGCCGATAGGTTGGCCTTGACCCTTGTAAACCGACGGCAATTAATTCCATCTGATTTTATCCAGAAAGAGACATCTGGGGTTTTTTTAATAGATTCTGCCAGGAAAACTGTTCTTGAAGCGTGGCAAAATAGGAAAAAGGAGGAAATTACTCATCCCTTTTTGGGGGAAAAGATTCCACTAGGTTTATTGCCTTACACACAAGCGTTGTTGCTATCGAGGTTTTTAAGGGGGGATATGGATGATTATCCTCCGTTTACCTGGAAATAATGAGGAGTTTGATATCTATGATGGTATTAATAGCTTATGACGTTAACACCGTTACTGAGGATGGAAAAAAAAGGCTTCGCAAAGTAGCAAAACAATGTGTAAATTATGGACAAAGAGTACAAAACTCTGTTTTTGAATGTCTGCTTGACCCGGCACAATTTGCTCAGCTGCGGCATAAACTCGAAGCAATCATTGATAAAGAGAAAGATAGTCTACGCTACTACTATTTGGGTAGTAATTGGAAAAAACGGGTTGAACATGTCGGTGCGAAAGAGACTTTTGACCCTGAAGGTACAATAATTGTATGATTTTAAAGTGCGAACCCTATGTACACATTGTTTCCCAGGGGCTTTCGCACTGGTATCTTTTTCGGGGTTAATAGAGAATTTGCCAAATATCTTTGAAAAAAAATAACCACAAGTATGTTCGATTCGTGAAAAACATATTATTAATCATCAATTTACCATGATTTTGGCCATATACGTCGTCGCCCCCCGCACGGGGGCGTGGATTGAAACTTCGCTCATACTATCCCTCCATCATTTTATCTGGCGTCGCCCCCCGCACGGGGGCGTGGATTGAAACTATCCCAGGGGGAACTGGGTGCGGGATGAAACTGGCGTCGCCCCCCGCACGGGGGCGTGGATTGAAACTCCCGAGCTGAGGGATAATATGCGATTCGACGATCGTCGCCCCCCGCACGGGGGCGTGGATTGAAGCAGTGATAAGTTGCATAAGTAATTCTTTTTGCATGGTCGTCGCCCCCCGCACGGGGGCGTGGATTGAAACTATTTTAGTCCTTCCTGTCTTATAGTTATAATGTGTCGCCCCCCGCACGGGGGCGTGGATTGAAACCGGTTGCCCGTACCGTTTCCACCGTCCCCAGCATGCGTCGCCCCCCGCACGGGGGCGTGGATTGAAACCTCCAAACTATCGTTGACAAGGTCTACTGGGACGGGTCGTCGCCCCCCCCCCCCG
>JAAYFF010000031.1 GCA_012728375.1 Bacillota bacterium
CCTGTTTCTTGACACTCCTTAATAATCAGCTCTTTGAATTCATCACTATACTGTTTGTTGTTTTTCATTAAAACCTACCCCCCAATAAAATGTTAACATATTAAACGTGTTTTCTCCAAGTTCTTTGGGGGGCTAAAAAGCGCCGCGACCAGAATGATAAACAATACAACAGGAATAAACATTAATAGAGCTTCAAAATTAATGACAAAGCCTTCTATATATCCGCTAAACCAGCGGAAAACAGGACGAAAATTAGTGCGTAAAAACAATACGATAAAATCTGCCCAATCACTAATCGGAATACGATACATTGTTGTTCTCATCTCCCTTGGCAATTAAACCTGACAGGACGGATACACGAACAATAATGCCCAACAGTTTCCTGTTTTCATTGACAACAGCTATGGGCACCTTAGCTGTAATAGCCATGGGGATTAGATCCAGCAAGGTGACATCCGGCGATGTGAGCGGTATATCTTCGTCGATAATATTTCTTAAATCTTTCTCCTTCTTATTCACAGCTTCAACAGCCCGGTCAACTGTAACAATACCCCGCAGGGTTCGCCCTTCCCCAACAACAAAAATGCTGGACAACTCTTCTTCTTTCATCTTCCGCAAAGCAAGCCGCGGCCCGTCGGTTTCTTTGACAAGAGCGCTCGGCCGAATCATGATATTTTCTGCCTTTAACACCCGGGAACGATCCACACCATTAACAAAGTTTGCCACATACTCGGTGCAAGGAGTGGTTAATATCTCCTCCGGGGTGCCGAGCTGGACAATCTGCCCGTCTTTCATAATAGCGATGCGATCGCCCAGTTTAAGCGCCTCATCCAAGTCGTGCGTAATAAAAACTATTGTTTTTTGCATATTGGATTGCAATTCCGACAGCTCTTCCTGCATCTCCTTGCGAATTAGCGGGTCCAGAGCACTAAAAGGCTCATCCATCAACAAAATATCCGGATCAACAGCAAGTGCCCGCGCCAAACCGACCCTTTGCTGCATCCCCCCGCTCAGCTGGTCGGGATATACTGATCCCCACTCTTTAAGTCCAACAGTTGCCAACACATCAAGGGCCCTTTCTTCACGTTCCTGCTTAGCCATACCTTGTATCTCCAGCCCATAAGCAACATTTTGCAGAATTGTGCGATGAGGGAAAAGGGCAAATCTTTGAAAGACCATAGACATCTTTTTCTGTCTAAAAAGACGCAATTGTTCTGGAGATAAGTCGGTAATAACCTCACCGTCAATTAAAACCTCGCCGGCCGTCGGCTCAATTAGACGGTTCAGGCAACGCACCAGCGTTGATTTCCCGCTTCCGGAAAGGCCCATTACCACAAAAATTTCCCCTTGCTCCACCGAAAAAGAAACATCGCAGACCCCCACGGTATGACCCATTTTCTGCAGTAAATCTTCCTTGCTCATACCCGCCTTTAGTTTCTCCAGGGCTTTACCCGGCTCAGGACCAAAAATCTTATACAGTTTTCTTACCTCAATTTTGGACATATGCACCCCTCTCTTTAAAAAAGAAATCTTAAAAAAGAAAGCACTCTAACCAACAAGAGGTTAGAGTGCCTGAGCTTCGCCCCAATCCGACTCGCCCTAAGCCACAACAATTGTAGCCTACCACTGGCCCGCTTGAGCCAGCGGAAGCCCCAGTTCTCTTAGAGTTTTTCACTTGTAGTTTCCGCACGTTGACGGAAGTTTACTGCTATCCACCTCAAGAAAAAGAGACGTATAACAGCTCACAACCGGGCGTACTGCTACAAGCTACTTTACTTTAAGCAAACCGTTTTTTTTATAAAAAAAGTCTATCATATTCTTTTTTACCTGTCAAAACGAAAAAATAGTATTTTAAAAAGGAAAAAGAAAGCCAGATAAAATTTTTTAGAGGTTTTTATCGGCAAGTGTCAAATTGTTTAATAATATTATCAATATTTTAACGCCGGGGGAATCCGTTATGTCACAGAGCAGAAAAAATTATTGTCCGCTGGTAGAAAATTTTCCCGATGCTTTTGCCTGCTGCCGGACAGTCCTGGACTGCACCGGAAACCCGGTGAAATACATTATTCTCGAGGTAAACAAAGCCTTTGAAACTCTGACCGGGATCACCGGAAGCAAATTAATAGGCAGCGAGATCGTTGAGGTACTTAAAACAATTGAAAACGCCGGCGTCGACTTTGATTGGAAAGGCCTGTTTGACGGAATTTTTTTAAGCAAAAAAACCGTGCGGCAGGAGCTTAACCTTAAATCCCTTGACCGGTGCTATGAAGTGACTGCATATCTCGATACAGAGGATCGTTTAATAACTATCTTCAGGGACATTACCCCTTACAAGCTGACGGTAAAGGAATTACAGGAAAAAACACAGCACTTAAAAAAGCTTCTCAATTCACTTGATGTAGGGGTGTGGTCCCATTCATTGCCTGACGGCCGCCAATTGTTTGATAACCTTGCCTGCGAAAAAATATTTGGACGTCCTTACAAGGATTTCCTTGACGATCCTTCTTTATATGAAAGAGTTATTCACCCGGATGACCAAAACCGCAACTTTATCAGCGAAGTGATTAAAAAGAAAAAACTATAAATAGAAGGCGGAAGGAGACAACAACATTGTGCATCCCGTTAATCAGCTCAATTTACCCGGCACGGTCCTGATCATTTTCTTTATAGCCTTAAATATTTACAGTTTTTTTATCGTTTATTTTGACAAAAAAAAAGCCATATATCACCGGTGGAGAGTATCTGAACGCAAGCTTTTTCTCCTGGCCCTGGCAGGAGGAGCAATAGGAATTTTTCTGGGGATGAAAGCGTTCCGCCATAAGACGAAACACTTCCTTTTTACTCATGGAATACCATTACTTATGATGCTCAATATTGTTATTTTTTATCTGTTAATAATAAACTCCTTCAATATCTTGCTTTTCCTTTTTTCATGAATCCGGTCAGCATTTTCCGGTTTTAAACCTGTATTTAATCATAAAATTTTTATACGGTTCATTATTGACGGGGGCAGATTCCTGTGCTATAATTTGAGTCAAATTATAAATTAAAAGCAAAGATGATGACGGAGAGAAGTAGGCAGTTGACGGCCTTAAGAGAGCCGGGGGAACGGTGCGACCCGGCGGCCTAGATTGTTGAAATACACTCCTGAAGAGCAAACCGAAAGCCAGGGTTGTTTTTACCGGTCAGTAGGCTTTGACGGAAACCTCCACCGTTACAAGGAGGGGGGTATAAGGCTGGATTGTTTCAGTCCGTACCTGGCACTGCAGAAAGAGAGCTGCTCTGTTATCAAGGGTACTAGGACATAGAAATTCCGGTCCGTACCCTTTAATGAGAGGGGCACATATGTGCTCAATCAGGGTGGTACCGCGTGAAGCCAAAGCTTCCGTCCCTAAGGGATGGAAGCTTTTTTAATTAGATAGAATTGTAAAGGAGAGAGGAATGATGAAAAGAAAGCATTTTAAAACTATAGCCTGTCTAACTTTGTTAATATTGCTTTTTGTCTTATCCGCGGGCTGTTCCCAGCCGGAAAGGGAACTTAGCGGGAGGGACCAGGAAAATGAAAATGCAGAAAGGATATCTCTGAATCTTCGCCTGGCGCATTTTTGGCCGGCGACACATCCTGCAGAGACAATTCTCGTTCAAGGCTGGGCTGATTTAGTTGATGAAGTGACAGATGGTCAAATTACCATAACCAGCTATCCCGGTGAAACGCTGCTTACTTCAGCGGAAATATATGACGGAGTATGCACCGGAATAGCGGATATCGGTTTATCCTGTTTTTCCTATACAAGGGGCCGCTTCCCCTTGCTGGAGGTTTTTGAACTTCCAGGCATTGTTTACAACAATTCCAAAGCAGCTAGCAAGGTGGCCTGGGAGGGCATCAAGGAACTGAACCCTGCTGAAGTGCAGGATACAAAACTGTTGATGGTTCTTACGACAGGCCCGGGGGATCTTTTTACAAAAACCCCGGTAAAAACCCTGGAAGATTTAAAAGATCTCGAGATCAGGGCAACAGGATTGTCGGCTAAAACTCTGGAGATGCTCGGGGCTACCCCCGTAGCCATGCCTCAAGCGGAAGCTTATGAAGCTTTATCAAAGGGGGTTGTTCAGGGAAACCTAGCTCCCCTGGAGGTCCTGCAGGGTTGGAGACACGCGGAAGTTATCGATTATATCACGCTGACTCCCTTCCTCTACAATACCCTCTTTTTTGTTACGATGAATTTGGATGTTTGGAATTCAATACCTCCCCACCTGCAGGAGGCTATCACAGAAGCAACCGAAAAATTTTTTGACGAAAAGGCCATCGGCCTTTGGGATATGCAAAATGAATCCGGGCTTGAATTTGCTGTTAATGAATGCAACTGTGAAATAATTGAACTTACTGACGAAGAACAGGCAAAGTGGATAGATCTCGTCAAGCCCGTCCAGGAAGATTTTATTAAAGAAATGGCCTCGAAAGGTCTAGATGGCGCAGGAGCCCTGCAACTGGTGAAAGAACTGGCAGATAAATATAACGGCCTTTATCAAGGCAGATAATTAATGAAAGAAAACATTTTAATTTAAAAAGGAGAGAAGGAGAACAGTTATGGATAAATGCGAAAAATTTATCGGCAAAATAACAGAGTTTCTGGATCAAATTGCCGGACTGGCAATACTGGCAGTAATGCTTTTGACCGTGGCCAATATTCTTTTAAGGGTAACCGTGGGAACTCCCATCCTCGGTACCTATGAATATATCGGTTTTCTAACGGTAATAATTATCGGTCTGGCCCTGGCCCACTGCGCCTTCCAAAACGGCCATATTGCCGTAGAGTTTATTATGGATAAATTTCCTGAAAAAGCAAGATTGCCTATCGACTTTTTTACCCATCTGCTGTCCGTTATCTTTTTAGCGCTCGCTTCGTTTCACATTGCCCTGTATGCAAGGAGCATGGTCTTGACGGGCGTGGTTTCCCCGACGACCCAAACGCCCTTCTATCCGTTTGTTTATCTGGCTGCTCTGGGTCTGGCAGCGCTGTGCGCAGTCTTATTGGTCAGGATGCTCAAAATAACTCAAAAGGTGAAAACCCATGAATGAGATAACTACAGGTATTTTATCAATTATACTCTTTTTCGTCTTGCTCGGTTTTAAAATGCCTATTGCTTATGCCATGGCCCTGGCGGGGTTTTTAGGTTTCAGTTATATCGTCTCCCCTGCGGCAGCATTCAGGGTCGTATCCAAGGATATTTATACTACTTTTTCCTCATATACCTTAAGCGTTATCCCCATGTTCGTATTTATGGGTTTTATAGCCTACTATTCGGGTATTGGCTCGCGCATCTACAACTTTGCCTACAAATTAATCGGCCATCTACCCGGCGGGCTTTCCATTGCCACTCAGGTAACATGCGGGCTGTTCGGCGCGGTATGCGGCTCCAACACGGCAACAGCAGCAACTATCGGTGCAATTGCCATACCTGAAATGAAAAAGTATAAGTATAACGACAGCTTATCCACAGCCAGCGTTGCAGCAGGAGGAGCACTGGGAATTCTTATCCCGCCAAGCGTTATTTTCATCGTTTATGGGATTGCCACGGAACAATCCGTCGGCAGCCTCTTCCTGGCAGGAATACTTCCAGGAGTGCTGCTCATGGGTTTATACATGCTGACAGTATATATTCTGGCAAAGAAAAATCCCCTTCTCGCCCCACCCGGGCCAAAATATTCCTGGAAGGAAAGACTTGAGTCTTTACAGGGTGGGATCTGGGAAGTTGCTATAATCTTTGCCCTTGCACTGGGGGGGCTTTTCCTGGGATGGTTTACACCGACCGAATCCGGGGCTGTGGGAGCTTTTGGCATATTGATCCTTACTTTACTGGAAAAACAGCTCACTTTTGAAGGATTGAAAAAAGCGTTATCAGATTCCACGAGGACAACGGCAATGATCATGCTGCTCGTGGCGGGAGCGGTAATTTTCGGCAGATTGATGGCTGTTAGCCGTATTCCTTTTGAACTGGCCAATTGGGCGGGAAACCTGCCGTTGCCGCCCTATGCGATTATGACTATCATCCTGGCAATCTACTTTGCCCTGGGCTTTTTCATCGATGCTTTAGCCCTCGTCCTGTTAACCATCCCTATTTTTTATCCGGTAGCGGTCAATGTGCTTGGCTACGATCCTATCTGGTTCGGGGTAATTATTGTCCTGGTGGTGGCAATGGGAGTTATAACCCCTCCGGTGGGAATGAATGTCTACGTTATTAAAGGAATAGTTCCCGACATAGCCCTTGAGACAATATTCCGGGGCATCTGGCCTTTTGTGGGGGCGCTGGCAGTGTGCATTTTTCTTTTAATCGCTTTCACGCCCATCGCCACCTTTTTGCCGGAACTATTATCCAAGTGACGAACTATATATTTAACCATCCTTTTTTTTCTCATCCACGCTTTTTATTCCGGCCAAAATATGCCTGCAGATCTCTCTGTTACCGGCGATAAGGGAAACACCCCTTTTTTCCGTTAAAAAGATAACTTCGCCCCCTGCCTCCCTGACCAACAAAACGCCTGCCTCCACATCCCATGGGCTCAGGTTCAGTTCCCAGTACCCGTCAAGCCTACCGGCGGCAACGCAGGCCAAATCGTACGAAGCTGCTCCCATTCGCCGCAGTCCCCTGACCAGAGGGACAAAGTATGAAAAGTAGTCGGCATTGTTATCTTTGTGAACGGCCCGGTCGTAAGGAAAGCCCGACGCCAGAATGCTGTCCTGCAGCCGGGTTTTCGAGGAAACGTGAATTTCAGAGCCGTTCAGACGGGGTTTTTGTCCTTTAATTACTGCAAACATTTCATCAAGCATCGGCTGGTAGATGACTCCAAGGACTGTTTCATCGCGAAAGCGCAGAGCAATGGAGATGGTAAAAATGGGAATACCCTGATTGTAATTGACCGTCCCGTCCAGGGGATCGATCACCCACGTATATTCCGATTTTCTTCCCGTCCTGCCGCTCTCTTCCGCATAAATTTCGTGGCCGGGATACTTCTCGTTCACCCGGGACAAAAGATATTGTTCCGACAGTTCATCCACCTCAGTAACCAAATCAATAGCAGAGCTCTTTGTGTGCACAGTATGTTTTTCCCCAAATTTTTCCTTTTGAATTTTCCCAATTTCTCTGGCCCAGCGACATGCATCCGCCAAAACTTCTTGCAAATCGAGCATTTTCATTTCTCCTTCATGTAATATCCCGTTACAAATATTGTTGTAATAAGGAAAGTTTCTATACTGCACTGGCTTTCTCAAATACTTTTCTGCTACAATAGAGAAAATTTCTTTCAAAAAAGGCGGGATTTGTTTGCAGATCTTATTTTTAGGAGATATTTTCGGAAGACCGGGGAGGCAGATCGTCAAAAAAATGCTGCCAGAGCTGAAAGCGCGCTTTCAAATAGACCTGACCATTGCCAACGGAGAAAATGCTGCCGGAGGTCTCGGGCTGACACCGGCTGTTGTGCAGGAGCTATTTGAAATGGGCGTTGATATTTTAACTTCAGGCAATCATATCTGGGACAAAAAGGATATACTCAAAGTAATTGACACAGAAAAAAGAGTTCTCCGGCCGGCAAATTTCGCACTTTCCGTTCCCGGGAGGGGAGCGGAAATTTTTCAAGTGGGAAATGTTCAGGTAGGGGTGCTGAACCTTGCCGGCCGCCTCTTTATGCCTCCCCAATGCGACTGCCCTTTTAGCGCAGCCACGAGAGAAATGGAAACCCTCCTCAAAACAACTCCTCTTATTATTGTAGATTTTCACGCGGAGGCGACTTCCGAAAAAATGGCCATGGGATGGCTCTTGAGAGATAAGGCCAGTGCCGTTATCGGTACGCATACCCATGTTCAAACCGCGGATGAGAAAATCTACCCTGAAAAAGCCGCTTATATCAGCGATGCCGGCATGGTAGGAGCCTATACCTCTATTCTTGGGCTGGATCCTGACGAGATACTAAACAAATTCATGACCGGGCTGCCCATGAAGTGGAAGCCGGCCGAAGGAAAAGGGATGCTGAACGGCGTTGTTATCACCCTTGATGAGCACAGCGGCAAAGCTTTAGAGATCCGGAGAATCTTTGAAATAACGGAATAATGGCTCGTAAACGCCCGTTGGTTTTTTTCTAAGAGTTGCCTGGCGCGGGGATAATCCCCTTTTCCATGAGAATCCTGACCTGTTCCTGGGCGCGGCCTATCTTCTCTCTGGCCAGGGAGAAAACTTCCTCCCGCGTCAGGATCAGGCGTGCCACATTCTCCTCGATGGCTTTCATCGCGGTTGCAGTTGCCACCCTGGGGAATACCTCCGGGTTATCCATCGTCGGCAAAATTTTTTCGGGATTTAAGCCTTTTTCCGCCGCGCAGGCAGCCAACTCCTCTGCCGCAGCAATACACATTGTATCGGTAATGGTCCTGGCCTGGACATCCAGGACGCCGCGGAAAATTGCCGGAAAGCCCAGGGAGTTGTTTACCTGATTGGGAAAATCGGATCGCCCCGTGGCTACAATTGCCGCTCCCGCTTCTTTGGCCTCCCACGGCCAAATCTCGGGAACAGGATTGGCGCAGGCAAAAACAATGGCATCGCTGGCCATAGCCTTTATCCATTCCTTTTTAATCGTATCCGGTCCCGGCTTGGATAGGGCGATAACGGCATCGGCACCTTCCATGGCCTCCGCCATCCCGCCTGTTTTCTGTTCCCCATTGGTCAGTTCCATAATTTTAAGCTTCTCCCGGTGCTTTTCTGTTATGTCCTTTCTTTGCCTGTGCAGGATTCCCTTGCTGTCGCACATGATAATGTTTCCCGGGGGAACTCCGGCAGCCAGCAGCAGCCTCAAGGTAGCAACATTGGCAGCTCCGGCTCCGATCATGGCTATGCGGGCATTTGATAACTCTTTCCCCACAATCTTCATAGCATTAATCAACCCTGCCAGCGTCACGCAGGCTGTTCCCTGCTGGTCGTCGTGCCAGACGGGAATTTGACATTCCTGGCGCAGGCGCTCCAAGATGTAAAAACACTTGGGGTTTTCGATATCCTCCAGGTTAATGCCGCCAAAAGAAGGCTGTAAAATTTTTACGGTCCTGATGATCTCCTCCGGGTCCTTCGTATCCAGGCAGATGGGAAAGGCATCCACACCTCCCAGATACTTAAAGAGAAGGGCTTTCCCCTCCATGACCGGCAGGGAGGCTTCAGGACCAATGTCCCCCAGGCCGAGAACCCGGGTTCCATCGGAAATTACAGCAACAAAATTGCCTTTATTGGTATGTTTATAAACACTCTCTTTGTGTTCGTAAATATCGCGGCAGGGTGCCGCTACCCCGGGGGTGTACCACACGGCAAAGTCATTGTAATCCCTCACAGGAGCTTTCAGAGTAACCTCAACCTTCCCCCGGTAAAAGGGATGCAGCTTCATGGCATCTTCTGCCGGCTTTACTGCTTTGTTCAACAATTCATCTTTATTCATGTAAATGGTCATCTCCTTTGTTTTTCTCCTGCCGCTCACCCTTAATCCATATTCCCTCTTCCACCGTTCCATAAAACCTGCCTCCAGCCTATAACAGCCTGACGATCGTCGCCCTATTGCCTCTGCTGTTATAAGATAAAAAGTCGGATGCCATTTTTGCCAGAAAAATGCCCCGCCCTCTTTCTTCCAGGCTCTCCGGGTTAAGGCTTTTTTCAAGTTCTTTTTGCCAGTTGAAACCCTCACCCTGGTCTTGAACAATCATTTTAACATATCTATCCGTTTCCGTCACATTAAGAATAACTTGTTTGTGGGGATCAAACCTGTTTCCGTGTTCAATGGCATTGGTCAGCACCTCACGGAGAGGCAGCAGGTCAAATCCCGAACCCTTTCCCAAAAATAATTCGACTTTCCGGGTTGCCTCTTCAACGCTCTGGAAAGTACTTTCCAACTCCAGCTGAAGACTTTTCGCCTTTGGCAAGGACTTCAGAACCAGGAAAGTGATATCATCATCACCTTGCAACCCTCCGTTAAATTCCATAAAATCATTGTTAATCACGCTGACAATTTGTTCAGGAGTAAGGTGGCAATTCTCAAGAAAAATTCTTCTTAATCTGTCTCCGTATTCCCGGCCGTTTTGAACCTGTTCCACGAGCCCGTCAGTTGTAAAAAGAATTGTTGTTCCGGGAGAAAACTTGCGACAAACAACCTGATAATCTGTCAACTCAGGAGGCAGCGCAGAGGAAATCGGCATCCCTTTACTGATTAACTGTACGCACTCTCCTCCGGGCAATACGGCAATAGGAGGGTTTTGGAACCCTGCCCCGGAAAAATAACACATATTGGTATCCAGGTTTAAAATCCAGAGAAAAACGCAAAGAAAATATTCCTCAGGGTAATTTTCCTTGTAAAATTGCTCTGTGAGATAATGTAAAATCTCCTCCGGCATAAAAAGTTTCCCTTCATCATGCCTTAAAAACAAATAATTGTCAATGGTATTTTTGATAAAAACGCTTAACATAGCTCCATCCAGGCCGTGCCCGGATACATCGGCCAGATAAACAATCAGTTGATTGCCTTTGTGTATAACCCGATAAAAATCTCCTCCCAGGACCCGGGCAGGCTGATAATGGGCGGCAAAATCATACCCCTCCACCTGGGGAAAGTCTTTCTGTAGAGAACGCTCGTGCACCAGCCTCGCCTTTTCTATTTCTTCGTCCAAAGCTTTTTCAGTCTTTTTGCGCGCGTCTTCTTCCAGGCAAAGGGAAACATACGTAGCCATGAGCAGGGCAAGCCTTTGATCGTCATTGGACCATTCCCTGGGATAACCTACATGCTCAAAGCTAAAAACTCCGACAACTTTTCCCCTGAGCCAGATGGGAGCGTCCAAAAGGGACACAATCCCCGTTTTTCTGAAATAATCAGGCGGAAAAACTTTGGTGTGGGGATCGGTAAAAACATCTACAGCAGCGACCGAGTTTCCTTCCTTGTGATTGCGGGAATACCGGCAAAACTCCTTACTGGAGAGCTTCTGCCCGCTGGAATGGGTATTTTTACTTCTTTCGTAGAGATCAAAACAGGACATCCCGGCATAATCATCGTCATACCACCAGACACCGACGCGCTCCGCAGGGATAAGAAGGGATGTCGCTTCAACAATCTCTTTAACCGCGTCAGCCAGGCTTTCCTTAATCCATGCACCATGCATGGCCAAATCTAAAAGAATCTTGTTTTGACGGTAGAGCCTTATTTCATTTTCCTGCAGCAGCTCTTCGACCTTTTTATATTCTGATATATTTTCAAACATGCCTAGGGCATAACGAAACTCCCCTGCTGAATCTTTCACCAAAGTCAAGGACATGCGTCCCCAGACCAGTTGACCGTCCTTGCGGACAAATCTGCTGTCTATCCCGCAATAATTGCGCTTACCTGCCAGCAGTTCTTCCACCATAGTAATTCCCGGCAAAAGATCACCGGGATAAATCCTCTCAAATAACGTGCTGCGATGCAATTCTTTTTCCCTTAATCCCAAAAGCTGTTGCAATGAAAAATTACTTTTTAAAAAACGCCCGTCCCTATCCAACAAGGCAATTCCAACCGGAGATCTCTCAAAAACAATCTTTAACTGCTCCTCGCTCTCTTTTATTTTTATTTGTGAATTTTCCAGTTTACCCAGAATTGTTTTTATCTCCTCCGCTACTAGGGAAAGCTCGTCAGGTTCCGGCGTGCTCCCTGAATGTACAGAGAAGTCTTTCTTTTCTCTTACCGAACGAATGAGGCGGTTCAGCCGGGAAAGGATCGTTTTTTTCAAAAAGGAAAAAACTCCGCCCCAAAAAACCAGAATTATAAAACAAAGGGAAAGAAAGAAAAAAGTAAGGCCTTTTTTTCCAATCCTGTAGACGTCGCGGGATAGTGCGGTTTTAATCAAAAGAGCAGGTTTTCCGTAAATATCTTGCAGAAAAGTATATCCTTCAATTTTTTCACCGCTTTCGTCGCGGATAAAGAAGATCTCTTCGGGTGAAGATAAGGCATGTTCTTTTAATTCGGGAGTATCCACCATATCCAGGGGTTGAATGGTAAAGTCCAAATACAATTTTTCAGCTAATCTGGATATATTCGCGGGATTTAAAAAAATCCCGGCACAGAATGTCCCAATAGGCAGGCCTTCATAATAGTTGGGCAAAATCGGTGAGGCAGCTATTAAAACAGGACCTTCCGGGAGAAGGACAATACCGGAAAATACTCCTCCCTTTTCAAGATTAAGCTCCCCGGCATCTGAGGGAAAAGGGCGATACACAAGGGGGCTGCCCGGCTGGAGGTGCTCATTCAGGCTGAAGAAAACGGGTATTTTTTTTCCTGCCAAAAAGTCGAAACCCTTTTTTAAAACCAACCTTCCCCTTGAATCAAGAAAAACCATAAAACCAACCTTCAAATCTGAAAAAACTTCATCGCTGAGGTTCTTTTCAATAAACCGCTGGGTGGGTTCGGCCAAAAAAGCATATGTTTCAATTGAATTTGCCCAGTCTCTGGCAATGCTCTCCAGACGTCCGAGCTCATCCGCAATAATATTTTTTACGCGCTGCAAATTTTTTTCTGTATTCTTTTCCTCCAAACGTAAAATACTACTACCCAGAATAAAGTTCATGGCAAAAAAAATTGTTCCCATCATTACAAGAGAGAGGACAATCATAAAGGACAACATTTTTTTGCGCAGCATCCCGGCACGGCCTCCCGACGAAACAAGTATTGTCTAATGATGGAATAATTGTTATTATAAGTTCAACGCATTCCTTAAAAAACCTTTTCTGGTAAGAGATAACCCCTTTTGAAATTCTAATTGGAGGATCCAATGGGAAAAGAAATTCTTTTTCATATGGAAGACGCAAGCTCTGTCCGGCCCCATGAGCTGGATTACCTGGAACCGGCCATAACTAGGGTCCACAAATTAATCCATTCCCGCAAGGGTCCCGGCGGCGAATTTGCAGGATGGGTCGATTTACCCCTCAACTATGATCGGGAAGAATTTAACAGAATTAAGGAAACTGCTCGGAAAATAAGGGAAACATCCGAAGTTTTTATTGTCATTGGTGTCGGCGGTTCATACCTGGGTGCCAGATCCGCCCTGGAACTGCTTCAACATTCCTTTTACAACCAGCTCCCGGCAAACAAACGGAAAGGACCTGAAATATATTTCGCCGGCTTTAATATTAGCCCGGCATATCTGACACACCTTCTGGACATCACTAGGGAAAAAGAACTGACCTTAAATGTCATTTCTAAATCAGGAACAACTCTGGAGCCCGCGCTCTCTTTCCGAGTTTTTCGCGATCTGTTGGAAAAACGGTACGGCAAAAAAGGAGCAAGGGAGAGGATTGTTGCAACAACCGACAAATCCAAAGGCGCTTTGAAAAAACTCGCTGATGAAGAAGGCTATACGACCTTTACCGTACCGGAGGACATCGGAGGGCGCTATTCAGTCCTGACGGCAGTGGGACTGCTGCCGATCTCCGTCGGCGGTATCGATATTGATGAAATAATGAAAGGTGCTGCAGTAGGGCACCAACTCTACGGCCGCGAAAGTTTGGCGGAAAATGCCTGCTATCAATATGCTGCAACCAGAAACATTTTGTACCGCAAAGGGAAAGTGATCGAACTGCTGGCCACCTATGATCCCGCTTTCCTCTATTTCAGCGAATGGTGGAAGCAACTTTTCGGCGAAAGCGAGGGAAAGGACGGAAAAGGAATTTTTCCCGCCAGTGCAAGTTTTACCAGGGATCTGCATTCCCTGGGGCAGTTAATTCAGGACGGCTGCCGCAACCTCTTTTCCACCACTCTTTGGATAGAGAGCCCTGCCGTTGATAAGGAAATTGATAAGCTGGAGGAAGATATCGACGGGTTGGATTACCTCGCGGGAAAATCATTTCATTTTGTCAATAACAAAGCATGCCGGGGAGTAATGGCTGCCCATGCTTCCGGTGGAGTCCCCTCCCTTAAAATTACGGTACCTGAACAAACTCCCTTTTACTACGGCCAGATGGTCTATTTCTTTGAAAAAGCCTGCGCTGCCAGCGCTTACCTCCTCGGCGTAAACCCCTTTGATCAGCCCGGAGTTGAAGCTTACAAGAAAAAAATGTTCTCCCTGCTGGCAAAACCATAAAACCAGTTGCCCACAAAAACCGACAAAATAGACCCCTAAAAAGAAGATTTTTTAAAAAATTTGTAACTGCTTAGAGGTTAATGCATAAGTTTATATTAATAATTTACCCTCCATTCAGACTTAGCAAAATGGTCTAAGTTAAATTTTTTTATGAAATTTTTGTTATATTTTTTTTAATAGCCCTTGACAAAATTAATCCATATATGGAATAATTCAAAGTAAATTATAAACAATCTATTGGGCGAATATTATCTTTATTTATACATTTAATTATCTTACCTAGTGAAAAACCGCACAATTATAACTTAAGTACATTTTTTTAAGCAAAAATTTTAGAAAAATGACAAATTTGCACAAAAAAACATATTAAAAAGTGTTTTAAATTTACTTTAAAGGGGGAGTTGATGCCGTTTTTTCGTCAGTTAGCAAACGGGTTGGCGCTCTGAGAATGTTGGATGTCCGGTAATTTGTTTCCCGGGAGCCGCTTTTATAATATTTTTGAAAGGGGTTTGTTTTTACAATGTTTAAAATGCCTGACATGACAGACTGGTTTAACTTGGGTGATTTCTTGCTTGACCGGCATATAAGAGAGGGACGCGGCAACAAAGCGGCTATTTATTACAAAGATAAAGTTATTACTTATTCAGAGCTTCAGGAAGCTGCCAATAAAGTAGGTAATGCTTTGCTAGAGCAAGGAATTGAAGAGGAAAACAGAGTTATGATCTGTCTGCCCGATTGCCCTGAATTTCTTTATACTTATTTTGGAGCCATGAGGATTGGAGCAGTTCCGGTTCCAATAAGTACCATGGCCCTCCCGGAGGATTATAAATATTACTTAAATGACAGCCGGGCCAAGGTCCTCGTTACAGATGACACGCTGGCCCCGAACTTTATGGAAGTGGCCGGAGAACTCAAATATCTGCGCCATTTCATCGTTGTGGGAAATCCGGGGCCCGGGCAACTCAGCTTTGATGATTTCATCAAGAACGCTTCTACCTCCCTGGAGGTTGCCCGGACCTCCAAGGACGATATGGCTTTTTGGCTGTACAGTTCCGGAACCACAGGCACTCCCAAGGGAGTCGTGCACCTTCATCACGATATGCTTTACTTCATTCCCTCCTATTGCGAAAATGTCCTGCAAATCACGGAAAACGACATCGTCTATTCCGTTTCCAAAATGTATTTTTCCTACGGCAGGAATTCCATGGAATCGGTCTTTTTTAGCGGTGCTGCAGTAGTTCTGGTACCGGATCTGCCAAAACCCTTTAAAGTCGCTGAAATTATTGACCGCTACAAACCTACTATTCTCTTCAGCATTCCCACATCCTACATGGGGGTCCTGGATTTTTTAGACGGGGAAGCGAAAAAATATGACTTTTCATCCCTGAGAAAATGTATTTCTGCCGGAGAAGCCCTACCTAAAGTAATATTTGAGCGCTGGAAAGAAAAAATCGGGGTGGAAATATTGGACGGCATCGGCTCCACCGATGTGGGAGGGATCTACATTTCCAACGTGCCCGGAAAAATTAAAAGCGGGAGCTGCGGTATCCTTCTTCCCGGTTTTGAAGTCAAGCTTACCGATGAAGACGGAAAGGAAGTGCCGGAAGGGGAAATTGGGGTTCTCTGGATGAGAAACGACGGAACTACTCCCTTTTACTGGAGAAAGCATGAAAAATCAAAAGAAGCCATTCATGGTGAATGGTTTAATACCGGCGACCAGTTTTATAAGGACAGCGACGGGTTTTACTGGTTTAGCGGCCGGGCTGACGATATGCTGAAAGCCGGGGGCATCTGGGTTTCTCCCGTAGAGGTTGAGGGTATTCTCCTCGAACATCCGGCAGTCCTGGAATGCGGCGTTGTCGGCAATCTGGACGAGTCCAATCTGGAAAAACCCCTTGCTTTTGTAGTCCTCCGGGAAGGGTACAAAGGTTCACCCGAGAGCTGCAGGATTTCGTCCGCAGTAAAACCGCGCACTATAAATACCCCCGCTGGATAAGATTTGTTAATGAACTTCCCCGGACTGCCAGCGGCAAAGTCCAGAGGTTTAAACTCCGCGCCTTGCTGAAAACAGCTAAAAGCACCTGTGTTTCATAACTTTATTCATTCGAATAAAATTGAAACGGAGGTGGGACATTATTACAGGTCCGCCTCCGTTTCCTTAATACTGTTCTTTTGAAGAAAGGGCAGCTTTGTAAAATAAATGAGCAATACGAGGAGCATGGGGATAATATTCAAATAGAACATTTCCCTGTACCCCGTTGCTGCTGCCACCAATCCCCAAACCACGGAGCCAATGGCAATCCCTATATCGTAGGCAGTCCAGTAAGTGGCATTGGCAGCGCCCTTTTTCTCCGCAGGTGTATGCATAATGGTAAGTGCCAGCAAGGCCGGCTGCCCCATTCCGAAACCGACTCCATAAAAAATGCCCCCTGCTACCAAATGGAAAGCTGAAGCAGTTTGCGCCAGTATTCCCAGCGCCAGGCAAACAGCCAGAGCCCCCAGTGCCACCGCGAGATTGTATCCCCTTTCACCCTGCTTATCAACAAACATGCCGGCAGCAGGCCGGACGATCAATGTGGAGACGGCCATGGCCGCAAAAAACAAACCTGTGGCCTCGATTCCCTGCTGTTTGGCATAAACGGGTAAAAAGGAAATAACAGAACTGTGAGATATGGTAAAAAAAAGAATAACCAGGGCCGGCCTGGCGCTTGATCTGTCCCAAAAAACGAATTTTGGCTTTCTTTTCTGTTTTTCCTGCCGGGGAAATTTAATAAAGAGCACCAATATAAAGGAAAGAAAAATTAAAGAAGAGGAAACAGCAAAAAGAAGGGGAAAAGAGTAATGGTCTACGATCCATAAGCTCACGCCGGGAGAAATGGCCATGGGAAGAGCAAGGGTGATCATAAAAATTCCCGTTCCCTCCCCTATCCTTTTAAGGGGAATTATATCTGAAGCAACGGTATTTGAAGCAGTATTGCCTATACCCCAGCCAATTCCCTGCACAAAGCGCAGAACTATTAACAAATAGGCAGGAATCATCCAGACATAGAGAACAGCCGGCAGCAAAAAGAGCAACAGCCCCGCCAGAAAAATCCTTTTACGCCCATAGACATCCAGGGCCCAGCCGGCAGCAGGCCGGATGAGCACCGCGCCCAAAGTCAGGGCAGCCATAGGGAAACCGGCCGCGCTGCTTTTTCCTCCGTATATCTCCATATAAAGGGGAAGCGTGGGGATCAGGCTGTGAAAGTGTAAAAACATCAGCAAGGATGAAAGACATAGCAGCACATAATTTCTTGTCCAAAGCTTCGGTTTTACTTCATCTCTCAGTCCGTCAGCCCTGTTTTCCATTGCACGCGCTCCCTTTGGGTTTTCCGCCTATTTTAGCAAACTTATGGGTAGAGAAATTATTACAAAACATTTCCAAAATTATTTGATTTTCAGTTTAACCCGGGCCTTTTATTTTGTCAAGCATGCCTTTTCTTAACAGAGATAATGGCATAACGGCGGAACTTTTACCATCCGGTAAAAGTCCGCGCCGTCACCGTTACCAGCGATCTCCAATTTTGCCAGGGCTTATTTGGCCGCGAATTTCACCCTCGGGATTTTGTACTGTATGGCAATTTACATAAGTGTTACCTGACCTCATTTCCCTTAATAATGCAGAAAACGGGTGCCCCTTCAGCGGACCCACCAGGTCCTTTCTGCTGAGGTTTCCCCGGACAATTCCCTGGATAACTGAGATACCCGGATCTACAGGTCCAAACAAAAAAGCTACCACAGGCCCGTTTTCACCTCTGCGTCCAAGATGAATATGCGCCTCGGTAAAGTTTAAGAGATTATGGATAATTAAGCGGTACTCCATCGTTCTTTCATCTTCGTTTATAGTAAAAACTGCGTCGCCCCTGGCGTTTGTTTGAACCGGAGGAACTTCTTCCAAACCAGAAAGGGAAGCAAAAAAATGTCTCATCATTTTCCTCCTTTCTCAACATTCTTTTCTATATTATTAGGATTACCGGTATTTGGTTATCAAGGCCGCAAATTATTTGCAGGGAAAAACACCCTTGCCAAAGGCTTTTGGTTTCCACTGCCAAGCCCATAGCGGACCGCCGGGCTATCGCCCATGCCGGGCGCACGAAAAAAGGGGCGGTTCAAATAATTGAACCGCCCCTTTTTTAGAAATATCCTTATCTTAGATCCGGCTTAGCCTTTGCTTAGCTTGAAATACCAGGCTCTCGATAAATTCATCCCGGTTGGCGTTTTCTTTGCCGTCGTAATAGATAGCAACAATGGGAAGATTAAGCTCTTCACGGAGTGCGCTAATGTGGGCCTCTACAACGGAACCGGGCATACAGGTAAAAGGAGCGACGAAGATAACCCCGCAGACCCCTTCCCGGCGGCCCAGGGCAGCAACGCGGCCGATAGCCATCGGCGGCTCGCCCCCGTAATGTTCGGAAACATATCTCCTGGCATGGTGCATAATCTCCTCGGGAGAAGGTTCCTCATGGCCGCTAAGCAGCCCGTTTGTTGCCGCAAAGAGGCGCTTCTCCTCCCTGTGCGCAATACTGTTCATCAATCCATAACCCGTTTTCTGCAAAAAGCTCTGCCACTGCCTTCTATCCCGGTGGGCTGCCACAGCTTCATGGTAGTTGATAAACCCCGTATACGAAAAGAGTTCCGAAGCGGGCGCGAGGCTGGCCTCTCCTCCCTCCGCCTCGATCTTGCGGATAAGATCCTGGTTGCAGCGGTCATCGAGCCGGACATAGAACTCTCCGCCCACAAGAATGCGGGGCCTTTTTTCGTCCGAGCGGGGAACTTCTGCAAATTCGCGGGCTGCCTCCTCCAAGCACCGTTTCAGCGGGCGGAGATGCTTCCCTGCTAAAAATTGCGGGATGCTGAAACGGTTTTTCTCCAGGATATCCATCAGCCTCGCCGAATGTTTCTCGAAAAGACTGTCGCAAACCCCCTTCTCCAGCTCATAAGGCCTGGTAGAGTGAAGCATTTTGTAAAGAAGATCAACGGCTACCAGCCCGTCATAAAGACCGACGACAAAAGGAAGCCCATATTTTTTAACAACGTCATCTACTCTTACCGAGCAAACCTTTCTTTCCCCGAAACCGGCCTTATTAATGAGCAGCGCTTGGGTGGGAGCATAAAGACCGTAACGGCAGGGACCGCAAGCCCATCCCTGGAAAAAAACAAGGCCGTCTTCCGGATTATCCCGGTGCTGGTGAAGGTAGTCCAAGAAATCCTGCATGTTTTGGATGAGAGGCAGACATTCGTTCCCGTTCACATAGCGCCTGGCCAGGGCCAGGTCCCGATCTTTGCTCCGCGGCAGAAGCTCCGCATCCAAACCCATATTTCTCATCATGGCCACAAATACCCTGGCGTGATGGGTGGGTTCCGGGATAAGAATTTTGCGCCACTCCCCGTTCCCCACACTACAGGTCCGGGCAGAGTAAAAAACCGGCCTGTCCTTTTCCTTTTTGGTCCGGCAGGTATTTTTAAAAGCCTCCAGGCGGGTAATCATTCCTGCCGGCGCGGTATGTTCATCCAGGGTGAGGCGCAAATAACCCGTAATATTTCCCAGGAAATGCCTCAGCATGGCATTCGGTCCGCATTTAAACGGGTCCTGGAAGACGATATGCAAAAGCGGAAGCCCTGTTTCTCCTGCTCTCTCATTAAGAAATTCAGCCCAGAAAACCGTCGAAAGCATTTTTTGCAGTTGAATGGGGTAAATATTATCGACGTGCGTCAAGAGGTTCTGCAGCTTATCATTAAATTCATCCCGAACCCGGTCCAGGGCCGGATGGGAAATCTCGCCGCTGTACCACCCTGCAAGATATTCAAGTAAAAAATCCTGGGGTATGGCCAGCAGCCCCCTCTGCCGGGCAAAATCCAAGGAACCCTTGGAAACAAAATCATCGTAAACCGTATAGGGTCTCCCCACGAAAACTGCACAGACCAGGTCCCGGTAGCCGGCCAGCTCCTCCATAATCGTCCGGCTTTTCTCCCTGAGCAGGGAACGAAATTTATCCTGGGCGCGATATCCCTCTTCCACGGCCTGAGACAAGCGTTCCCCGCTGAAAGCAGAGCCCAGAATTTTTCTGGCAACCGGTTCCAGTTGAAACAAAACCCTTTTCCTGCCTCCCCGGTAATTTAACTGGGCATAAAGGACTTTTTCTTCCGGAATGCGCAGGGAATTGACGATTACCCCTTTAGACGTCTGCAAAAGAGAGCAGGTAAAGGCCCGCGGCCACTCCTGCGCCCAAGGCAGGGGCTCCATATCCACCACTTCGGGAATAAAAAGATAATCCAGATCCATCTCCGCCAGTTCAGCGTAGTGTCCTACCAATACTTCCATGGGAAAACACATTTCAGTTTTTAATTCCCTTTTACCCTTTTCCAAAATCCCGGTAGAAGTAGGAGGCGAAAGCACGATTTGTACACCCAGACTGCGGAAAAATGCCGACCAAAATGGATAGAGATCGAAAAACATTCCGCTGCGGGCTATCCCAATCCGAGGACCTTCTTGCAGCGGCTCACCGGCTGCTTCATAAAAAGCCTCATTGCGCCAAACTTTATAATCGGGGATGCGTTCGTCAACAACTTTTTTCTCCAGCCCTGAATAACGGCCGCAACGGTCTCCGTAAAGAAATTTGCTGCCGTCCTTAAATTGGATCACGTCAAGGGTACAGTTATGTTCGTGTTCGCATTTTGCTTTGCATTTGGTTTTGCTTACGGTAAAACCTTTCAACTTCTGCAGGCTGCGGAAAGCAAAGTCCGGTTTTTGCCCCTCCAGGTGGAATGCTCTGGCTATGACAGCGCTCCCCAGCGCTCCGGACAGCTCGGGATGGGGAGGGACGGTAATTTCCCGCCCGCATTCCGCAGCAAAGGCTGCAGCCAAGGCATGGTTCTTGGCCGTTGCCCCGGTAAAGATAAGCCTTCCTTCCAGGGGCCGGCTTTCCACTGTTTTGGTAATATAATTTTTTGCAGAAGAATAAGCCAGGCTGGCCAGCTGAGAAGTCAGCGGCAGCCCCCTTGAAGCGGCCGCAACAAGGGACGATTGGGAGAGCAGGGTGCAGGTATCACCGAGATCAACAGCATACTCCGCCTCAAAAGCCAGACGGGAGAACTCCTCTTTAATCTCCACTCCCAACAAACCAGCCAGGTTTTCCAGGAAAGTCCCTGTTCCTGCGGCGCAAACGGGGTTCATATTATAATCGTACAACAAGCCGTTTTTTAACTGCAGAAATTTGGAATCCTCACCGCCGATCTCAATAATGGAAAGCGTTCCTTCCTCTCCGCAGAGATATTTTACACCTTCAGCCTGGCAGGTAATTTCGTCCACAGCATATTCGGCATTTAATATTTTCTGGGATAAAAACCGTCCTGACCCTGTGGTACAGGCCACAATGGGAACACCGCGCAAAAGGTTGCCGTACCGGCGTTCTACTTCTTTGATCAGTTCCAGCACCTGCAGCGCAGGACGGCCTGCTGTGGGAAAATAAATTCCGCCGATAAAACGGCCCTTACCATCGAGCAAGGCACACTTAGTGGAAACAGAACCACAGTCTACACCCAGGTAAACGGTGCTAAGATCATAATCATCCTTGCGAGGAAGTTCTTCCATATATTTTACTTTTTCCGGTTCAAGGGGGGGCAGGGGGTTTTCCGGAAGATATTGCTCTCCCAGAAGCTCTCCCAAACTCAACAGGGATGATACGGGGAACCTGTCCCGCACCGAAGATACCCCTATGGCGCTGATAAATTCGTGATCCGGAGGGATAACAAGTTCTACGCCGCGCTCCGCACAGTACTCCTCTATGTATTTAATTACCGCCTTATTGTTGGACACTCCCCCAACCGCTAGAAGTACCCCCGGACCGGCAATCCGGTTCAGGGCAACGCCGGAAAGAACCATATCGGCAAGGGCTTTGGCCATTCCGGCAGATACTGCGCCCTGGGTTGCACCCTCGTTAATAGCATGAGTCATGTCCGATTTGGCAAAAACAGCACAGCGGCCTGAAATTTTTACCGGAGCATCCGCTTCCAGGGCAATCTTAGCCAGATCCCGGTCATTATATCCCATCCGGGTTGCCTGCTGGTACCAAAAAGCACCGCTTCCTGCCGCGCATTGCCCGTTGCGGTTAAAGAATGTAACCGCGCCTGCAGGCCCCAGCTCAAGATAATACATATTTTCATGACCAAGGGAAAGAACGGCACGGCCATCCAGCCCCTGGAACATCAGCCCGCGCTGTAAAGCTTCAATCTCCAGATGGGGCTTTACCCCCAGTTTTTTGGCAAGAAGAGGAGCATTAGCCCCCGTCAGGCCAAAACGGACATGACCCTTTCTCCCCCGCAGCAAAGACTCCAGACATTTCCTCGCCGCCTCAACAGGGTTTCCCGCCGTTGGAACAGAAACCTTGCGAATCTCTTTCCCTTCAACCAGTACTCCTTTTACGGCAAAAGTACCCAGGTCAAGCCCGACCCCCGGGAATGTTGCAGCATCCTCGTCATGCAAGTTCATCTGTTTCTTTCACCTCTGATTTATAAAAATACACGGCAGAATACAATTACAGCTCTCCTGCCCCCTTTTGATTAGTTTTCCCAATTTTTTTAGTTTCCCCTTTTTTCCAGAAGAAAAGAGCTGCTCCGGCAAGAATTAAAATTAAAGACGCAAATTGAGCCTGGGTCATAAAGCCCACAGACGGCTCGCTGATCCTGAAAAACTCCACGATAAAACGGTAGACACCGTAAAAAAGCAAAAATAAGACAAAAACAAACCCGTCAAAGGACCTGTATTTCTTAAGTAAGCGAAGCAAGATAAAAATGATCAGGGCAGATCCGCAGGCATAAAGCTGCGTAGGGTGCCGGGGAAAACCGTCCACAGCAGGAAAGACCATACCCCAGGGCAAAGTTGTGATATGCCCATGGCAGCAGCCGTTTAAAAAACAACCGATACGGGTTATGGCATAACCCAGGGCGATAAACGGTGTAAAAAAATCAAGGTATTTCAAGAAATTAATTTTTTTCCTGTAACAATAGACAATACCGCCAAAAACAGCCAGGATCAAACCGCCCAGGAAGGTCAGGCCTCCTTCCCGGAAAGCAAGTACTTTCCACCAGGGCCCTGCCTCGTAAAGATCCCAATTAAGGACAACATAAGCGACCCGTGAACCCACCAGGGAAAGAAGCATGACGATGATAAAAAGATCGTACAAATAGTCACGGTTGATTTTTTCAGCGGGAGCCTCGCACAAAGCCCAGACTATGGCCGTCAAAAAAGCCAGGCAAAGCATCGCTCCGTAGGAGTAAACGGACAACGAACCAATTTTAAACAAAACGGGATGCATACATTATCTCCCTTCCTGTGCGGCAAAGCCAGAGATTCTAGAAACACCGCATAAAAATCTGTTCTTGTTTTTATTCCGTCTTTTGATTTTCAGCCCTCGATTCCCGTGCAGCCACACTTTCCCTTTGGCTCTCGGCCGCCTTCTGGGCCAGATAATCACACCTATTATTATAAGCATCAGTGCTGTGCCCCTTAACCTTAATCCAATCCACCTTGTGATAACTGGAAAGGGTAAGGAGTTCTTTCCATAAATCCTTGTTTTCCACCGGTTGCTTGTTCTTTGTTTGCCAGCCGTTTTTTTTCCACTTCTCCAGCCATTGCTGCTGAAAAGCATTCACCAGGTAGGCGCTGTCAGAGTGGAGGCGAACCCTGCAGGGTTCCTTCAACAAACGCAAGCCCTCCACAGCAGCCGTCAGCTCCATCCTCTGATTGGTGGTGTGGGGTTCTGATCCTGAAATTTCCTTGATATGTTCTTTATAAGCCAATAGGGCTGCCCAGCCCCCCGGCCCGGGATTGCCTTTGCATGCGCCGTCAGTATAGATAACAACTTCTTTCATAAATCCTCCAATACAAAAAAATAAAACCAGATGTCATATTCATTTGAGCAGTTACAAATATTGTAACACTTTGTACATTGTATTTCTATACCATCGTCCTTGTCAAGGGAATAAAAAGCCCCCGGGGTTTCCGGGAGGCTCCCTGCGGTTATTAGCGAAATGTCAGTTATTACTGTCGCTTATTCGAACAAGTTCTTCCAATACCCCTTCCAGTTCCGTCAGAAAGCGGCCATAACCTGCCCAGTCTCCCTGCCTTTGGCTCTCCCGTGCCTGCTGGAAAAGCACCTGAGCCCTCCGGGCCAGATCCGCAACTGTGGAGGGAACCTCCTGCTCTTTTCCCGGTTCCACGATCCCGGGCTCTTCTGCACCGGACAAACCAGAACCTGTACCTTCCGGCGGAACTTCGCCAACCGGTCCCTCTCTGGGGCCGAAAATGGAGAGCAAGGCTTCTTCCAGGGTCGGCTCCATGACAACCGTCTCCTGGAATCCTACGATTACCCGGGCCAGTTCAGGAAGTTCGCTTTGTTCTGCCTGGAGAAAAACAGGTTCCACATAAAGAACTGTATCATCAACCGGCAAAACGAGGAGGTTCCCCCGGAGAACATGGGAACCCCTCTGATCCCAGAGGCTCAACTGTTCTGAAATGAGGGTATCCTGGTCAATGCGCGTTTCTATCTGCATCGGTCCGAAAACAACCCTCTCCTTGGGAAAAAGGTAGACCAGGAGTTCACCGTAATTGTCCCCATCGGAACGGCCGGCCATCCAGGCAATCATGTTATCCCGATTCGACGGTGTAAAGGGAAGGATAAGAAGAAATTCCGGCTCCTCTTCCCCGGGCAACTGCAAAATTGAATAATACGGCTCCATTACTTGAACCGAATCCCCGTATTTTTCGTTGGGGATCTGCCAAAGGTCCTCCCGGTTATAGAAAACATTGGGATCTGTCATATGATAAGTGGAAAAAACCCGCGCCTGCGTGCTAAGAAGCATTTCCGGGTAACGCAGGTGCCTGGAGATACCTTCCGGCATCTCTTCCATCTCCTTAAATAAAGCGGGGAAAATCCGTGAGTACGTCCTGATGATGGGATCTTCGGGATCAACAATATAAAAATATACATCTCCATGATAGGCATCAATAACCGCTTTAACTGAATTGCGCATATAATTTAATCCGCTGTAAGGCTGGGAATAAGGAAATTTATTCGTGACTGTATAGGCATCCAGGATCCAAAAAAGGCGCCCTTCAGAAAGTACCAGGTACGGATCATCATCATATTGCAAAAAGGGAGCGAGGGTAGAAACACGGGAAAGAATACGGCGGTTGAACATAATACGGCTCTGTGGTGTAATCTCCCCGGAGAGAAGCAGATTGTAATCGGAAAACTTGAGAGCATAGAGCAGGCGCCTGCCGAAACTGTTTAAAAGAACCCCTCCTTTACCCTCGTAATGAGTAAAAGCATTGGTATCTCCCACCGGATAGTTGAATTCCTGCGTCTTTGTATTGACAACAACATAATCGCTGCTGATCTCCCCGTAATAAATTTCCGGCCTGTCTAACTCCAGCCCTCCTGACAGCGCAGGCGGTATGCCCTGGATAGTAAAAACAGGCAAGCCCTGGGCTGACACCCTGGCAACCGGGTTCATGGCCAGACCGTACCCGTGAGTGTACTGCAGGCGCAAATTCACCCAAGTCCGGGCCTGGGAAGGTAGTTTCTCCTGGTTCAGCTCCCTGGCGGAGAGCATCACCTGCCTGTATTCCCCGTCAACGATGTAACGGTCCGTATCCACATCCACAAATTCATAATACGGCTTGATACCCTGGAGCTGATTGTAAGTCTGGCGCAGCGGACGGTAATCCCAGAGCCGCACATTATCCAGCGTTCCCCCATTATCTTCCAGACCATCCCAGCTAAGCTCCGTACTGGCAGGGTACATTTTCACATGCATATCATCCAGCCCAAAAGCTTTTCGTGTCAGGGCAATATTGTGCTCCAAAAACGGCCGTTCCAGAACAAATTCGTTGGGCCTGACCCGAAACTGCTGAACCAGCGCCGGATAAACGCTTCCCGCCAGTAGGGACGCCCCGATAAGCAGGCCGATACTGATTAAGATCAAGCGCGTCTGTCGGCGAAAAATATTGACAATAAGCATGGCGACAATCGCCGCGGTTAGGAACAAAAGTATCCACAAAGCCGGCAGCCTGGCATGCACATCTGTATAACCCGGGCCAAAGGTTACCCCCTCGGGGGAAAGGAGCAGTTCATACATTTTGAGGCGGTAATCCCATGCTTTAAAAAGAAAGGAAAGGGCCAGTAAAAAAGAGAGGTGCCCCTGTCCCCTCTGCGGAATAAAAAAGAACCTGTTTCCCACCTCAACCGCAGGGTTGGAAAGAAAATAAATAATGCCTGTGCTCAAAAGAGTAAGAAAAGTCATTGTCTGCAAATAGGTGTAAAGGCTGCGCCAAAAGGGAAGCTGGAAAATATAAAAGGAGGCATCTTTTTGGAAAATGGGTTCTTTAATCCCAAATTCCATCCCCTCCATAAATTGCTGGACCGGCATCCACATGCTCCCCATATATGCGGAAAAAAAGAAGGAGGCAACAAGGCAGGCCACCAACAAAAAAAGCGTTATTTTTTCCGGAGTTAAAAACCGCCCCAGGCCGCTCAAGGCCAATTGCCCTCTTAACCCGGAATTTAAAGAAACTAGAAGAGCCTTCCTGGTAAAAAGCAAGTTGATATAGAGGAAAAGAAAGAAAAGGAGCCATGCAGCCAGACGGACGCCCCAGCGGGACAAAAAAACCTTCATAAAAACTGCTTCATAGCCAAGGTTTTGAAACCACAACCAATCCGTATACAGATTTGTAACCCAAATACCGATAAGAAAAACAAGGAACAATAAGGCATAAATCCATATTTTATATTTTTTCATATTGATTTAAAAAGCCCGGTTTGCTTTACGCCAGCTTAACAAGAAACCTAGCTTTTTGCCTCCTTCCGCCGGGCAAACCCCAGATAAAATTTAAAGCTTATGCCTTTAGTTATATACTTCACCGAATAATAAAATCCTTCAATAAGCAAAAAAAGCGAAAAATCGCTTTTTCCGGAAATTTGGCAGATGTTTAAAGGTCACTAATAAATGGTGATCAGCTCTCTAATGCCTTCAAGGGTTTTTTCCCCAATTCCGCTGACTTTAAGAAGATCCTCAATGCTGGAAAAATAACCGTTTTCCTCCCGGTATTTAATTATGCCCCGGGCTTTAACGGAACCGATACCGGGAAGGGTTTCAAGCTGCGACTGCGTAGCCAGGTTAATATTTATCTTTCCACTTTGAGAAGACCCGCTTTCTGAAGGGTTTAGGCCGGTTTCATCGCCTGAGGCGCCCCCTTGCAGCTGCCGGGGGATTATAATTTGCTGCCCGTCGTAAAGGGGCTGGGCAAGATTAACCCGTTCCAAATCAGCATCCTCAAGGGCTCCTCCGGCTTTCTCAACTGCCTGATAGACTCGCGACCCTTCCTCCAGAAGATAAACCCCCGCGCGGGCAACAGCTCCGGCAACATGAACTTCAATAGTCTTTGTCTTTGTTGCTTCAGAGGAAAAATTGCCCTGGTCCGTTTCCTCACCATATAAATTACCGGATAGGGAAGGAGCTTCTTCTACCTCCTCGGAACCTCTGGTAATTTGCAAAGATTCCTGCTCGGGCAGGACAAATCTCAGCACAAAACCGAGAATGAGGAGACAACCCAGCAGGAGAACCAGTTTCTGTTCTTTTGGCGTAAGTTTCAGCAACGCCTTTCCACCCTTTAACAGAATTGTCTTCTAGGTACCGGGCAAATTATTAGCGCAAAAATCCAGAGCACCAGACTGTTTTTTATCTTTTTCGACAAATCGCTGCGTTCTCCTGCTGGTTAACTGAAAAGTTACCAAAAAAAACAAGGGTTTCCAAATAAGCTTAACACCCTAAGATTAACGCGGATACTTTGTAAGAAGCAGGGGGATTTTAATTTTTAAGCGAAAAACTATTATAAATAATAGAAAGGGGAAAAGTATCTTGGCCCTCCGCAGAAAACAGCTCGGGACCTTTATCTTTGTCTTGCTGTGGACATTGCTGGTCCTCTATCCCCGTCCGGCAGAACTGCTAACAAGCATGCGCAGGCTGCTTGCACCTCCAATTGATCCTCAGGCCGTGGAAAAAATAATTTTCCTTCTTCCCAGCAAGGAGGATCCCGCGCTGGTGGAAAAATTTATCTTACAAGAGTTTCCCTATCTTTACGATTGGCAAAACTTTAACCTTCCCTGGTATTTTCCTACTGCTGAGGAGGCCATGGAAAAAGGGGGAGGCGATTGTAAAACCCGCTTTATTATTTTGGCCTCCACCCTTGAGGCACTGGGCATCTCTTATGAAACCTTCATTTCCCCCTCCCATATCTGGGTTTACTATGAGGGGAAAAAAGATAGCGGCATTGAAAATAAAGAAGCCGCCCTTATACGTTGGGACGGCGAAAAGCTGAGCCTGAAAGTGCCGGAAGAAGTAAGCTGGCCGGAAAACCTTGAAATTTTTTATGAAGCCTTCTGGCTTCATATGCCTTTAAGAAAAAAGATTACTCTTCTTTGCGGATTTATTTTTGCTTTTTATCTGTTAAAGAAATGAAAAAGTAAAGTATGGGAAATGGCTGTCTAAACCCTGATAATGTTCCCCGCACAGATCAAATCCTCGGCGATCAAAAGAAGCAAGAGGCACCAAAACATGCAGAGGTTCCGCGGGATAGCCATATCCGGAAGCGACCTCCTCAAGGTGCGCCCGTAGATCGGCAACCGTCAGCAGCCCGGCACAGCAGATGGAACCGCCAAAAAAAAGATTTTCAACAGGGCTGATGCGGATCGCCTCCGGCAGAAGGCCTTTTCGTCCTGCTGCCTCCCAGAGGGGAGCAGCTACCCGGGAGGTAAGGAGCAAGACAGGTCTGCCGCGCCCCTTGGCCGCTGCTTTCCTCACTTCTGTAAACAGCCGGGGGTGAAGGTCGGCATTAAAAACAAGACCGGAAGACCGGCCGGCCTTTTTAGAAATCCTGAACGCCAAATCTCCGGCATGCAAAGGCACCTCTTCATTTCTGCCCGGTCGATTGATGCTCACAAGGGGATCAGCCGCGCTTTGGATGCGGTAAAAGGCATCTGTTCCCGAAACAACCTTTTTCCCGTTCACAGCAACGATCAGATCGCCCCTTTTTATTCCCGCTTCACGGGCAGGCGATGAGCCGATAACTCCTTCCACCTTGGCCAGGAGGTCCTTTTTCACAGGAGGCTCCAGGGTGAGGGGATGCTCGATCTTTTCCCTTATCCCGGCCAGAAAAGTATCCAGTTCCTCCCACAAAGAAGGAGCAAAGCGCAGGGAAGGATGGGCATACGCAGTATAACCAGGCAAGAACACACGGGTAGTCATCGCTCCCTCTTCCTCCAGAAAGTAAAGGGTTTCTTTAAGGTCCTCCCAGCCGCACAGGTGCGGAAGGGCCACCACGCTGCCGTGAAAGGAAAGCCCGTTTTCCCGGCAGAGCGATAAGCTGCGCAAAACATTTTCCGGATGGGGATCGCCCATAATTCTGGATCGCTGCGCAAGAGATGCGCTGTTCAGAGAAATGATCAGCTCTATTCCCGCCCCTTGCTCTGGACGGTTTAAAGACGCAAGTTTCCCGACTTTTTCAGCTGTCAGACAGGTGCCGTTGGTGGTGATCTGCAGGGGAGTGCGGGGAAAACGGCGCCGGATCTCTTTTAAAATCTCGAAAAAGAAGGGGTGGGTAAAGGGCTCTCCTTCGCAGAGCCGGGTCGAAGATTCACCGATAATTATTTTCCGGGAACCGTCAAGAAGAGGAATCAGCTCTTTCAACCAGTCTTCGGAGAGAGGTGCAAAAGAAAAAGTTTGCACGCCCGGGGGATTCTGGAGGTGGCTGCAGAAAAGACAGCGCAGATTGCAGGAGGAGGTAAGGGGAAGAACATTATCCCTGGAGACTGCTTCAAGGAGGAGCGTCCAGAGCTGCTCCTTAAAACCTCCTTTTCCCTTCGCGGGCTTTTTCTTACCCATTTTTAAGATCACCTCCGAAACCAGCTGAAGTAAAAAATTATAAAAATTATAAAGGACCCCCTAATTTTTTCAGGGGATCCATTCACTGCAAAAGGCGCACCTTTATCCGGTTACTTAACGCACGACAATATTAACCAGTTTTCCGGGAACCGTAATCGTTTTAACAATTGTTTTTCCCTCGAGGTAAACGCGTACCTTTTCATGCCCTTTGGCAATTTCCAGTAGTTCCTCCTCGTTAGAAGTTACAGGAACCATGAGGCGTCCCCTTACCTTGCCGTTTACCTGAAAAACAACTTCCACCTCTTCTGCCTGTAAAACATCAGGATTATAGGTCGGCCACGGCTGCATGTGGATGCTTTCACTGTGCCCGCAGAGATGCCAGAGCTCCTCAGTAATATGCGGGGCAAAAGGAGCGAGAATAACAAGCAATTTTTCCAGTGCGTCCGCCAGGAAAGGCGCAGCGCCAATGGCATCCTTCTTGGCCACCTCATTAAAGTAGGCATAAAAAGCGTTGACCAGCTCCATAATGGCGCTGATGGCCGTATTAAAATTAAAGCGCTCTTCAATATCAACGGTTACTCTTTTTATCGTTTCGTGAAGGGTCCGCTGTAGCTTTTCCTCCTCCGCCCCCAGCGCCGAAAAACCGTCTTCTGCCGGTTTACTGCCGGAACTTGCAGCAGTAAAAAGATGCATATTCTGTTCGAAAAGCCTCCAGACCCGGCGCAAAAAGCGATGGCAGCCTTCCACGCCCTGGTCGTTCCAGTCAAGGTCTTTTTCCGGAGGAGCGGCAAACAAGATAAAAAGCCGGCCCGTATCCGCGCCGTAGCGCTGAATAATTTCATCCGGGCTGACAACGTTCCCTTTGGATTTGGACATTTTCGCTCCGTCCTTATAAACCATTCCCTGGGCCAGCAGCCGCTGGAAAGGCTCTGAAGCATCGACCAGGCCGCAATCCTGCAAAAATTTTGTAAAGAAACGGGAGTAAAGGAGGTGGAGCACCGCGTGTTCGATTCCGCCGATATACTGATCTACAGGCAGCCAGTAGTCCACTTTTTCCTTCATAAAGGGACGCTTATCCTGGTGGGGATCAGCATAGCGCATGTAATACCATGAAGAGCAGAAAAAAGTGTCCATGGTATCTGTTTCACGACGGGCTTTGCCTCCGCAGCCGGGGCAGGTGGTCTCCACAAATTCCCGGCATTCGGCCAGCGGGGACTGCTGCGCTCCTGCCAGGTTAATTCCCGTCGGAAGCAAGACCGGAAGATCTTCCTCCGGAACAGGCAGGGTCCCGCATTCCGGGCAATAGATAATGGGGATAGGCGTTCCCCAATAGCGCTGCCTGGAGATTAGCCAGTCCCGCAGGCGGTAGCGGACGCGGTAACCGCCTTTCCCTCGTTCTTTGAGCCATTCGGTGATGGCATCCTTTGCTTTAACGCTGTCCATACCGTTAAATTCTCCCGAATTTACCAGGATCCCCGGTTCTTCGTAAGCCTCCGTAAGGGGGCCGGCCGTCAGATCCCGCTCGGGAGAGTTGACCACTACCCGCACGGGGAGATTGTAGCGCTTGGCCAGGAGAAAGTCCCGCTGGTCGTGGGCAGGCACGCCCATTACCGCTCCGGTGCCATAGCTCATAAGCACATAATTGCCCACCAGGATGGGAATCTCCTCCCCATTAGCAGGGTTAATGGCTGTCCCGCCGGTAAAGAGCCCGACCTTCTCCGTCTCGGCAGAGGTCCTGGTGATCTCGCTTTCCCGCTGCATCTCCCGGATAAATTTCCTAATCTCCTCTTCTTGCGGCTTGCCGGCAATAAGCTTCTCTACGAGAGGGTGCTCCGGAGCGAGCACCATGTAAGTTACTCCAAAAATTGTATCAGGGCGGGTGGTAAAAACCGTCAGGTCTTCTCCTGTTTCTTTAACGGTAAAAGTAATATCCGTCCCGTAGCTGCGGCCGATCCAGTTTTCCTGCATAATTTTTACTCTTTGCGGCCATCCTTCCAGAAGGCTGATATCATCCAACAGGCGGTCTGCGTAATCCGTAATTTTTAAAAACCACTGTTCCAGCTCCCGGGGAGAGACCTCGCTGCCACAGCGCCAGCACCCGCCGTTGACCACCTGCTCGTTGGCCAGGACTGTCTCGCAAGAAGGGCACCAGTTTACGGGAGATTTTTTCTTATAGGCCAGCCCGTGCTTATAAAAAAGGAGAAACAGCCACTGGTTCCAGCGGTAATAATCGGGAAGGCAGGTCGTAACCTCCCTTTCCCAATCGTAGCTCAGCCCCAGGGCCTTTTGCTGCTGCTTCATGGCCGCAATATTGGAGGCGGTCCACTCGGCAGGGTCCGCACCGTGCTGTATGGCGGCATTTTCCGCCGGAAGGCCGAAAGCGTCCCATCCCATGGGATGCAGCACATTAAAACCCTTCATCTTTAAAAAACGGGCCAGTACATCGCCGATAGAATAGACTCTCATATGTCCCATATGAAGTTTACCCGATGGATAGGGAAACATCTCCAGAACATAATACTTTTTCTTGTGGGGGTCGTTCCCCGTACGGTGAAATTCGTTTTTTTCCCAGTAATCCTGCCATTTAGGCTCTATTTCGAGCGGGTTGTATTCTTTCATGCTCAAAACCCCCAGTTTCATTGTGATTTATGGCATAAAACGCGGATAAAATGCTTTACTGCCTTATTATACCCTATCCCGGTCAAAAAGCAAGTTTAGATTCGCTCATAAGCGGCTGATGCTGCATAATTAAAATGGAACTTTAAAAAGGATTTTATTATACGGGTGTCAACATCGCAAAGGAGGAGAAAAAGGATGAAGACGATTAAGATCCATAAAGAAGATGCAGTACTGCTTCTCATCGATTTTCAGGAACGGCTCATGCCGGCCATGGAAAACAATAAGGAGCTTGCCGCGACCGTCATCAAACTTATTAGAAGACGGGCCAGAAGACCGTCATCCTGACCGGCGTGGAATCCCACGTCTGCGTGCAGCAAACCGCTTTGGATCTATTGGAAAAGGATATCATGTCTCTTTGGCAGCTGGATTGTATTTCATCCCGCCAAAACAGTGACAAAAAAAACGCCCTGAAACGCATGGCGCAGGCCGGAGAGCCTTCCTGACTACCTGTGAAGCCGTGCTTTTTGAACTTTGCCGCGGTTCTCGCCGGTCGGGCTTCAAGCAAAGCATAATTAAAGCCCGGGTTAAACCCGGGCTTTAATATATACCATATTTCCTTTTACTTTGGCTTAGGCATAACTTCTTCAAACATTTCGGCATCATAACGACGGCCTTTGGCCAGCAGCTGCCTTAATTTAATGATATCGGCATCCCTGGTACCTGTTTTCTTGGAGGTATTAAATGCGGTCATACCCATATCGAACTCACCGTACACCGAGGCATTGGCGGCCCACCAGAAGATAGTCTCAGCTTTGGTTCTTTCCCAAGCCACTTTCTTCTGGGCTCTGATCATGTTCAGTGAATTCCCAACCTGTTGGGGATACAGGTTGGCAAATGTCCATACTACTTCGTCAACCGCTTGATCCAGGCGTGAAGTATCCCTTTCCAGCGTCTTGACCAGGGCCTTGGCCTCTTTCAACTCATCACCGGTTTTATATTCGCCGTATACAATTTCGCCATCTTCAATCCACTTGTCGGTTATGACTTCCGGGTTCCTGATAAATTTGCCGTCTTTCTTGAGCACGGGTTCAACCCTGTGGATGTAATTTTTGCGCAGCATCTTGTAAGCACTCATCTGCTCAGCACAGCCGACGGTATTCCATATTGCATCTTCGATAGTCATAGTAACCGATTTAAACTGAACAGCACCGCCCATGGCTGTAGAACCATGCGCTGGCCCTACCTGACCAAAACTGGCGGTATCGGCGGCAATAGTCAAATCGCAGCAGCCGCTGATCTCTTCGCCGCCACCAATACTCATACCCTGCACCCGGCGGATAAAGGGCTTCGTTGAAGTCCAAACAGCATTAAAAGCATCCCAGTATACCTGCATATATGCCTGGCAATCCAAAGGCCGGCCAATCATATGTTCTGAATACTCCGGAACGTTGCCGCCCGTGCAGAAGAACCTGTCGCCTGCACCGGTAAGAACAACGGCAACCACACTAGGGTCGCGGGAAGCCAGTTGAAAAGCGCAGGCAGCTCCGGCTAGCATATCAAGGTTGTAAGAGTTCCCCTGCTTTTCATTATCCAAAATTACATAGCCAACATACAGCCCATCTACGGTTTCTTTTGTCTTGGGATTAACTAAAGGTCTTTTTTCATATACGGTACGCGGGGGAGCTGGTTTTTCTAAAAGGTCCTTTCTGGCAGTCGTGAAATCCAATAAGCTTTCTTTCGGTGCTCTCGGTATCCAATCAAATGACATATCTTTTTATATCCTCCTTCAAATAACAATTTTGTTTGTTCCTTTTAACAGACTGGAAATGCTTAAATTTAGCTCAGTTCTTAAACCACCTCCTTTTTCTATATTTCATACATACCTAATTAATTAAAGAGGCTCAAGAAAATTAATCGCTCTGTCATTAAATAATGATCTAGAGCCAATATTTTTTTCTTCTTGTTACCTCTTTGTCCCAAAACACCTCATAACTACGGTGGAGGCGATTCCGTGCTGCATTATGGGCTCACCTGCTACCCAAAAAATATAAGGCCAGCAAAAAACAGTATTTAATTCTTCTAAATACGAACGCCATATAATTATGTATGGTACTTTTTATACAAAGAAAATTTTGGATTATAATATTATTTAAATAAGATTTTATTCTATACACATTATACATAATAGCACAGAAAAATAATGTAGTCAAGTTTTTTTGTCCAAGCCACAGCGTTAGTTTGACAACTTAATAAAACGTTAGTTTGACAACTTAATAAAAAACGAAAACCTACAAACCCTTGCAGCACAATGCTTCAAGGGTTAATTTTTTTTATTTTTTTATCTTAAAAAGGTATAGGAATGTATAGGATTTTATGGTATAATATAACTGCATTTA
>JAAYFF010000084.1 GCA_012728375.1 Bacillota bacterium
CCTCACTTTGACAGCAAAAAGAGCGAAAAAGAGGCCGCGACCCTGCAAAATAGAGGGTTTGCGGCCTTCATACTTTTTCAGAAATATGTAAGGAATAACATTATTTTTTGCTATTGGCCAAAATATTTTTTATCTCACAGAGCCGAAGTCTCCTTCGCGTAAAATCAATACCCAAAGCATTGCCAATGGCATCGGAGATCTCACTTCTGTAATCAAACAGATAAAGGTTGTCCTCCTCGTTGGAGCAAGCAATTTTATTTAAGCACTCAACGATCCTTTCTGCCGAATACTGCCAGGCTGTCTTCTTCTGAATAAGCCGCATGATCACAAGAGCGATGAAACAGGTAAGGAAATGCGCCTCAATACGATCTTCCCGGGACACATAAACAGGCCTCGCCTCCAGTGTCCCCTTGGTAACCTTGAAAGTTTCCTCGATCTCCCACAGCCCGCGGTACGTGTCAATAATCTCTTTATCGGACATATGTAATTCGCTGGTAACAATGGCATAATACCCGTCGTATTTTTCTTCTTCAGCAAGTTTGTCGTAATCAAAATATGGACGCTTAGTACCTTCAATAACCTCTCCTGTTTCCTTATCGATCTCCAGATTTTTAACATACTTGGCTGCACCGTAGCTAATGGCTTTATTATATTTCTTCGGATCAGCCACTAGATCCCATGCCTTCTTCACAACCTCTTCCCGTTGTGCCCTTGCCCTGTCCGCATACTTCTTCGACCAGAACACAACTTGCTTCTCATAGACGGTCTTTTTTGCCTTCCTGCCGCTTTTCATAGTTACATTGATATCCCGCGCGATCCTTCTGCTCTTAATTTTGAACTCGGCATCTTCGCCGGCAGGTTTACCGTCAACGTCCATATACCCTTCATTATCAAGCACATAACTTTTAAACTCGCTCGTACCTCCGCGGACGGAAAAGCTGAACACATACCCGTTCCTGTTCTTTCCCCCGGTCAGGTAATAAATATTATCACCCGTAATAATCCCCATATCGGCAACCACCACGATTCTGCCAGTATCGTAATTCTTCCTGACCTCGCCGATGACGGAGCGGAATGTTTCCTTGTCCACCGTGTTACCGGGGAAAAGCTCATAATGCAGTGGTATCCCGTCCGCATCCATTGCCAGACCCATTTGCACAATGGGATTGGGCCGTTTCTCTTTAGACGGGCCAAATTTACGCATCTTATCAGCCTCGTCGATCTCAAAATAAAAGTTCGTTACGTCATAATAAATCGTCTTTGTATCGCGTCCGTATTTTTCTGTGATACTTTCATGCAGAAACCGCTGGAGCCCTTTGGCGATCTTCGCATAGTGTGAAAGAGCGCGGTACACATCTGCCAGTGAAAAATTGAAGCGCTCAAAATAGCGGCCCTTCTCCTCGAACGCCTTCTTTTTGGAGCCGGGCGATAGCAGCCTGGAGATGACAAGCAGTATCATAATGGAATTGGTGTTGAACTTAAAGTTTTCATTGCGCGCCCGGTTGTTGAAAAAGCGATGCAGTCCAAGTTCATGGTAGATCTTCAAGATCGCAGCATAGCCGAAGTTTTTCCTGTCATCTGTGCCTTGAGCAAGTTGCTCATTCATGTTGATAGTAAGAGTCATCTTGTTCTTTGCATTTTCATCTTCGGTCATCTTGCGCGCAACTTCTTTAAAATGAGCAATAGGGTCATCGTATTCCTTTTCCAAAACATCTAGATAACCTAAAGATTGAACAGTTTTAGCCCTGGGCTTACCTGCCTTATCACGATAACTTTTTTCAATAGAAAGATAAACTCTGCCATTTTTCCTGACAGATTGTTTTAGGTTCAAATTTAGTCACCTCCGTAAATGCAGTTATATTATACCATAAAATCCTATACATTCCTATACCTTTTTAAGATAAAAAAATAAAAAAAATTAACCCTTGAAGCATTGTGCTGCAAGGGTTTGTAGGTTTTCGTTTTTTATTAAGTTGTCAAACTAACG
>JAAYFF010000032.1 GCA_012728375.1 Bacillota bacterium
AGAAATGGAAAGACTGGGCGCAGCAGGCCTTCCCGGCCACTTCGAACCGCAGCAGAGCCGCGTAGCGGATCCCATTTTTGCCGAGCAGTATCCTGAGGTATTGCTGACCGGTGCCAGAAAAGAGGAATACATCGGCGCTCAAATGCGTGATGTTGTGCCTTTGAGGATTAGAGTACCGGAAGCGTATGCGGAGATAAGCCCCCTTACCGCTAAGAAATATGATGTAATGAACGGCGAGATGATCGGCGTGCAGACCCCGCGCGGCCAGATCAAGATTAAAGCGAAAGTCACACCGGATATTATACCCGGCGTAGTATCCATTCCGCACGGCTGGGCAACGGCTAACGTTAACTTACTGCTGGATGCAAAAGTTAGAGACGAAGTATCCGGCTATATTACCATGAGGGGTAATGGTTGCCGCATCGTCAAGCTAACTACATAAGGTAGCAAACTTTAACGATGCCCTGAAAAGGCAAACCGCAAACACTTGACGGATGCTTACTGGTGGGACCATGTCTTCGATAAAAGCAATTGAAGGAAAGAAAATCGATCCACCGGGGAGTGGGTAGCCGCTCCCCGGTGGTATTTTATATATAAGGGCATGAAACAGTGGTTAATTAATTTAGAACTCGGTACAACCAATTCGGAAAGAACGGGCTCCGGGATAACCATTGGCGGTATGAGAACTAGGGCTATACCAACTTTGCTACCACAATAGGGGTATAATAGCGGGATAACCGGGTTATGAAATTTTCTTTCACAAAAAACCCTTAAGTGGTGAGAAATGGCTAATTGGTTCATTTCCAGGACTTCGGCCAAATCGCAAACGCAAAGCTCCTCTTGGGAGAGGGCATGAAGAATTTTGACACGGGTGGGGTCTCCCAGGGGTTTGGGTTTGAATATTTCTGCCAGGCTTAGGAACCCTGCTGCGGAAAGGGCATTATCTTATAAAAACATAAATATGCAGTTTTCCTTGACAAATAATGTTATAAGGGCTACAATATATTTAGGATTATATATAAAGAGCGGTAACCTATATGAATAAAACAAAGGTAAGGAATATTAGGCCAGCCTTATTAAAATGAGTCTTTCCCGTTTCTTTATCTTGCATGTGCTGCACCGCCAGCCCCTGTACGGTTATGAAATTACCAAGCACGTAGCTGCCCTTACCAATGGTTGCTGCGCACCAACGGAGGGAAGCCTTTATCCCGTCTGAAACCGGCCTGGTAAGCTTGAATGCCGAGGTAGTTTCCGAACTGAACGGAAGGTTTATACACTTACACCAGCAGGGGAGCGGGCCTATAAAGTGGCTTCTTGTCATGGGGTGAAGCGGCATCCTATATCCTTGCGGTTGGAAAAGAAAAATAACGGGTAAAAGTTTGGGAGGCTTTTTTATGTTTGAAATAAACGATCTCATAACCGCAGGAAAGTATTTTCTCATAATTACTAGTGAACTGCTGGCATTATTTCTTGGGATTTCTTTTCTGATCGCTTTGCTCCAGGAGTTTGTCAGCGAAGAAACAGTAAAGCGGTTTTTGACAAAGCCGAAAAAATGGCTTGGGAATATACTTGGGGCAGCCTTGGGGGTAGCTACACCTTTTTGCTCCTGCTCCACCATTCCTATCCTGGTCGGTTTGCTTAACGGAGGGGCACCTTTTGGTGCGTCTATGTCCTTCCTTATTTCTTCACCCCTTCTTAATCCCGTTATACTTATCCTTTTTTTAACCATGATGGGCTGGAAATTTACCCTTCTTTACGGGATAATCATTTTTACTTTTGCTGTTATCATTGGAGCCGTATGGGAGCGAATGGGGCTGGCCGACACGTATAAAAATGTACGTATAGAGTTAGGTTGCTGTGCAGAAGGTGTGGCAAATGTACCATTAACAAAAAAAGAAAAAGTACGACGTGCCGGTATGCAGACATGGGGCTTATTTATTCAGGTTGTTCCTTACTTAATAATAGGCGCAGCGATCGGTTCGTTTATTTACGGCTTTGTGCCGAAGCAATTAATTATTAAGGTGGCAGGGCCGGACAGCTCTTTTGCGATACCTATGGCTGCCGTTATTGGTATTCCCATGTATATCCGGGTTGAGACCATAATTCCTATTGCCTCGGTATTGCTGACAAAAGGCATGAGCCTGGGAGCATTGATGGCGTTAATAATAGGAGGAGCGGGAGCCAGTATCCCTGAATTAACCCTGTTGGCATCAATCTTTAAACCCAGGCTGGTAGCTACCTTTGCGCTTACGATTCTTGCTGTGGCTATCCTGACCGGGTGTATTTTTCAAATTCTCCACCCGATATTTTAAAATGAAAGGAGGAAAGGTAAACATATGAGCAGCTGTTGTGATCCGAGAGCGCCCAAAATTTATCAGCTAAACGTTGGCGGGGTTCTTATAGGGTTAACCGGAGTAGAACAGGCTTTTCTGGATGTAAGAGACCTTGACCTGGCGGGTGAAAAAACAGCTGAAAAACTGTTGGAAATAGTGCAGCAAAAAAATTATATCCCTGAGGGTGCTGAGCGAGAATACAAAAGTGCTTTGCTTGAAGAATATAAAAGATATCTGGCTAGATCCAGATAAGCAGAACAAATTATGGATAGGAGGCTTTAATTGTAATGAAAGAAAAGGAGCCTAAAAAAGGTATTTTCAGCTTTTTTAACAGATCGAAGTCAGGATGCTGTGATATGAAAATTGTTGAAATAAAAGAAGAAACGGCTAAAAAGGGATGTTGTGACTTAAAAATTTTGCCAGCAGAAAAGGGAGGATCCAAATAGGCTGATAATAAACATTTAGGAGCCGCCCCTAAAATATCGCCAAAGAAAGTGGCGGCCATATTTAATCAATTCTTTTTAAGGTTTAGGACGAGGCGGAACGCATGGATAGCAAAAAATCTATTGAGAAATATAGGGAAGACTTTCCTGCACTTAAGAGACAGCGAAATGGCAAACCCCCTATTTATCTGGATAACGCGTGCACAACCATGGTGCCAAGACAGGTTATCGATTCAATTGAAGAGTATTATACGGATTATCCTGCTTGCAGCGGCACAAGGAGCCGTCATTGGTTTGCCCAGGAGGTTTCCGAGCGCATAGAAGGAAATCCCGGCAAAGGATTAAAAAGCCCGCGCCAGATTATTGCCGAGTTTATTAATGCTGGCTCTGAAAAAGAAATTATCTTCACCCTGAATACGACTCATGCCCTCAACATGGTGGCGCTTGGCTTCCCGTTCCGGTCCGGGGATGTTGTTTTGCTGACCGATAAGGAACATAATTCCAATTTGCTTCCCTGGCTGAAATTGCAGAAAGAGGGACGTATCAAAATTGATTTTACATTGCCCAATGACCGGGACGAATTTGACCTCGATGCTTTTGAGCGCAAGATGAAGAATAACCGGGTCAGATTGGTCAGTATGGCCTACACCTCAAATATAACCGGTTATACCATACCTGCAAAAGAAATAATTAAAATAGCGCATCAATACGGTGCCCTGGTACTTCTTGACGGTGCCCAGGCCGTACCCCATCAAACGATTGACGTTCAGAGCCTGGATGTCGATTTCCTGGCCTTTTCGCTTCATAAAATGTGCGGGCCGCGAGGGGTAGGCGTGCTTTATGGGAAAAAAGAACTTCTTGGGCAAAAACCCCATGAAGAAGATGAGGCGGATCATGTCATCGCACCTGTTATCCTGGGTGGTGCAACAGTCGCCAATTCTACATATCATTCCTACACCCTTATGCTTCCGCCTTATAGATTCGAGGCGGGAATCCAGAATTACCCCGCTCAGATTGCCTCAGGAACAGCTGTTCAATACCTGCAGCAAATTGGAATGGACAGGATAAGAGAGCATGAAGCGGGCCTGAACCATTTTCTCAGCGAGGAGCTGATGAAGCGTTACGGGGATACGGGATGGTTCAGAATCGTCGGCCCACAGGATGCGTCACAAAGGGGCGGGATTTTGACCTTCGAAGTCAAACGGCCGAATGCATTAGGGATAGCCGTCGAGCTTAGTGAAAAAAGCAATATCATGATCAGGGACGGTGTTTTCTGTGTGCATCCCTATTTTAATGAGAAGTTCGGTTTGCAGTGGACCCGCCCTATATCGCACAGTGAACACAGGATGGTGTACCGGATTTCCTGCTACTTCTACAATACCATGGATGAATGCCGGATATTCCTGGAAACGCTGGATGAGATATTTAAAGAGCGCGGCTATATCTGAGGTTTAAGTCAAGTGAACAAACAAGGAGGAAGAGAAGGAATGCACGAAGCAATTACAGCATATTACCAAAAATTATTAAAAACGGGATTTGAGCATATAGGGAAGATTGATAATGCATCTATTTACCTGGAGACTTTCGGAGAGGTCAGCCCTGTCTGTGGAAACACTGACGATTTTTTGTGTCTCTATATCCAGGTTGAAGGCAACCTCATTACCGATATCAAATATCAGTGTATCAGTGATCCCATAACCAATGTATCAATAGAAATTCTTTGTACACTGGTGAAAGGGAAGACTTTGGACGAAGCCGCCTTTATAAAGGAAGAAGCTTTTTCTCAATTCCTGGGTTGCGAGGACGAAATGCTGCAGGAGAAAGCCAAGTTCTTGCTGGAATTACTTAAAGGGGAAATCTTTCGCTATAAAACGCAAACAGCATAGTTTTAACTGCCGTGATGTAACTTGTCACGGAGCATAGCGATATCCGGCGCAGACACCGACTCCGTGCAGGAGCGGTGATCTGTGCCTTAAAATTTTTTTGAGCTTTTCTGCAGAACTAAAGATATTTATATAATAACAGCATTGACAAAAACGCTCCGGGAAATGTATTATTTGCATATATGCATGTATGCGTGAATTTGCATGTGACATATACAGGAGGCTATTTATGAGGGAACTTACAAAGTTGCTGAAAGTCCTTTCCGACGAATCGAGACTTAGAGTTCTCAATCTTCTTCAGGAAAGGGAGTGTTGCGTTTGCGAGGTAATGCAGGTCATGGACATTTCTCAGTCCAAGGCATCACGGATATTGAGGGCCCTTTACGATACCGGAGTGCTCAAGCTGAGGAGAGAAGGCCGCTGGGCCCTTTACTCCATTGACACCGACCGGGTGAAAGACTATGCCGGCCACATTCTAACCGGTATCAAACACTCACTTGAGAGCAACCCGGTTGCTCTGGAGGATCTTGAGAGGCTTAAGAAAGCCGAACGTATCGGCCCCGCGTGCGTTGCTAAACGAAGAGCGGAACAGCCGGCAAAGAAGTTTTTGCGGCAAGGAGTATTTCAGGATGAGGATCGAGTTTTATGTTCCGGCCAGCCTGTCTGCTCTATCAGAGAGAAAAGAAATAATTAAAGTAAATGGAAAACAGTGGGTGAATGTCTCGACCATTTGGTAACACTGATGCCCAAAATGAAAAGATGCTCTTTTTTAAAAGGCAGAGGATGCACCGGCATTGTGGTCGCGGTAATTACAGTACTTGTTAATGATGAAGCCATTGGTGCAGAAGGACTGGCAAAAGAAGTAAATGATGGAGATGAACTCTACATTAAAATGATACTTCAATGATGATGAGGCGGCGGCATTGATCGCTAGTTCAGCCATGAGAACTGCTTTAAAAGTTTAAAACCTTACTGAAGAGTGAGGAGGTCGTTGTAAATGAGAATTAAAATCTTAGGAACGGGATGTATGAAATGTCAGAAATTGGAAAAAGAAACCATCAACGCCTTGGCGGAACTCGGTGTGGCTGCCGATGTGGAGAAAGTAACGGAGCTGGATAAGATCTTGGAGCATGATGTCATGATGACTCCCGGACTGGTAGTAAACGAAAAGGTTAAGGTATTCGGCCGTGTACCCCGGAAGGAAGAGATTAAAAGGTGGATTCAGGAAGAGAATAAATAGGTTGGAGATAAAAACTCATGAAGGAATGGCATAAGTTAACATTGATTGCAGGCGTTTTCCTGGCCGCCTATTTTATCCCGTTCAACAATACGGCGGTGCAGGTTTCTATTTTGGAAGCCTTTCACATGCTGCAGGAATATGCCCGGGAGCACGTTCTCTTCTGCCTGGTCCCCGCTCTTTTTATCGCCGGGGGTATTTCTACCTTTGTTTCCCAAGGCGCAGTTCTCAAGTACTTTGGAGGAGGGGCTCCCAAACATCTCACCTATTCCGTGGCCTCTATTTCCGGAGGTATTCTCGCTGTATGCTCATGCACAGTACTGCCTTTATTTGCTGGTATCTGGAAAAAAGGAGCAGGGATTGGCCCGGCTACTACTTTCCTGTACTCCGGCCCGGCCATTAACATCCTGGCCATCGTTCTCACAGCGCGGGTTTTGGGCTGGCAGCTGGGTTTGGCCAGGGCTGTGGGTGCCGTCCTTTTTGCCGTGGTGATTGGGCTGCTCATGGCTCTTATCTACCGGCGCGAGGAAGCAGAAAAAGCGAAAGCAACAATAGGGCAGATGTTTGAGCAGGAAGAAAGGCGCAGCCCGGGTCAGAACGTGTTTTATTTTGCAGTGCTCGTTTTCATCCTAATTTTTGCCGCCTTGGGAAGGCCGCAAGAGGCGATTGGTTTCTGGCATTTCATCTTCGGGATCAAGTGGTACCTGGTTGTAATCCTGCTGGGCATACTCGCTTTTATCCTGGTACGCTGGTTTGAGGATTATGAACGCCTCAACTGGGTGGATGCTACCTGGAATTTTGCCAAGCAGATCCTGCCGCTTCTTTTTGGCGGCGTCCTCGTGGCGGGACTGCTCATGGGGCGCCCCGGAGTTGACGCAGGACTTATTCCCTCTGGCGTTATCGAAGCGGCAGTGGGGGGTAACACCTTGCAGGCTAATTTTGTAGCCTCAGTTGTGGGTGCGTTCATGTATTTTGCCACCCTGACAGAGATTCCTATTATGCAGGGCCTTCTCGGCCTGGGTATGGGGCAGGGTCCGGCTCTGGCCCTGCTGTTGGCGGGCCCTGCGCTCAGCCTGCCCAGTATGTTGGTGATCCGTAGTATACTGGGGACACAAAAAACGCTGGTTTATGCTTCTCTGGTGATTGTCATGTCCACTCTGGCGGGTTTGCTTTACGGAGCCATTTTCCCCGGATAGGGAACCTGGCAGTTATCGCCTCTCTTAACCAACTTAAGAAGGTTCTATTTTGCTCTTGATATGGAGGCTCAAAGTTATGACGGAGACAAAAGAGTACCAGCTAAGTTTTTTTCACAAATATTTAACAGTATGGGTAGCTTTATGCATCCTGGCAGGAATAGGACTGGGAGCGGCTTTCCCGGCTGCAGCCCAACTCCTCAACTCCCTGCAGGTAGCCCAGGTCAATATTCCTGTAGCAATATTTCTCTTTGCCATGATGTTTCCCATTATGCTGCAGATCGACTTTAACGAGGTTGTAAACGCTGTCAAGGCACCCAGGCCCGTTATTTTGACCCTTGTTATAAACTGGGCTATTAAACCGTTTACCATGTTCTTCTTTGCCTGGCTTTTCATGCGCATCATCTGGGCTCCCTATGTTGAATACGATCAAGCCACGGAATACATTGCCGGGATGATCCTTTTAGGGATAGCGCCCTGCACCGCCATGGTACTGGTCTGGAGTTACCTGGCCAGGGGATTTATGGGCCTGACCCTGGTTATGGTTGCCATTAACTCCCTTACCATGCTGGTCCTTTATGCTCCCCTCGGCAATTTCCTGCTGGGTGTTGCTGAGATGGTGGTGCCTTTTATGACCATTTTTTACAGCGTTCTGCTTTATGTGGGTGTCTCCCTGGTAGCTGGCTACTTTACCCGTACCCGCCTCATTAAAAGTAAGGGTATGGAATGGTATGAAGGTGTTTTTTTAAAAAACATGGGAAACATCTCCATTGTTGCTCTTCTCGCCACTCTTATCTTCCTTTTTATGCTGCAAGGAGAGGTAATACTGCGCTTTCCTCTTGTCGTGGCCTTGATTGCCGTTCCTCTCATTATCCAGACGCTATTTATTTTCTGGCTCGGTTACGGTGCATCCAGACTAATAGGCATCACTTATGAAGAAGCCGCTCCTGCTTCAATGATCGGTGCCAGCAACCATTTTGAGGTAGCCATCGCCACGGCGGTTACCTTGTTTGGACTGGAGTCCGGAGCCGCACTATCTACAGTGGTGGGGGTGCTGATAGAAGTTCCCATAATGCTTTTGTTGGTAAGTTTCTGTTTGAGGACAAAACACTGGTTTCCGTCAATGCTGCAAAAAAGTTGACAGCCGGCCTTTCCCAACTTGCTATAGTCACTGCTCTTGGCCATTTCTTTTACTATTTTCAGCAGGAAAGGTCGGAGGAAACAAAAGTTCCCTCACGGTCTTTCCCTGCTGTTTTTTGCAGCTTTAACGTAAGCTAACGGGGAACGTGCTGGTGTTTTCACCCAATTTGATGGACCCGCATCGTTAAACGCTTGGATTCTGAAGTAATACTGACTATAGCGTGTCAAGTATTCAGTTTGGAATGCGGTGATGTCGGCATCAACGCTGAAGAAAAATACCTTGATCTTTAATATAATAAGTGTAATATATAGGAAAAAATGTATGAAGGGATATTTGATATAATGGACCAATATTTGGATAAAACATATTGGAACGGTTTAATTAAGATGAGTCTTTCCAGATTGTTTATTTTAAGAGTTCTTTATGAAAAGCCGCTGCATGGTTATGAGATCTCCAAAAGGATTTCTTCCCTGACATGTGGCTGCTGCGCTCCTACAGTAGGGGCCCTGTATCCTGTCTTACATGAATTTGAAAAGGGGGGATATGTTACTAGCCATACAAGGACGGTGGGTGGTAGAACGAGAAAAGTATATACTATCACTCCGAAAGGTAAGGAAGCCTATAAGGTGGGATTGGAGGCCTGGCAGGAGACTGCGCTGGCGCTATTGGAAGCCAAAAAAGAGCTGGTTGAAAGCAGGGGATAAAAAATATGTCGACAGTATTGCTGAAGAAGAATGTGTTTGCATAGGCTTTAAACATAGATTTATTTCCTTTTATTGAGAGCCCTCGTTGACTTTTGAGAAATAATTAAGCTATCAAGGCACTCGGGGCTGTACCATTAGCTTAATTATAAAATTATAAACTGGGTGTAAGCGTAAAAGATACCGGCACATAGCATAAAAGATTTAAAGGTAGTACAATCACCCAAAAAGCCGGTTGAAAAAGTTGAAAAAGTAGGCCAACTTTTTCAACCTAAAGATAAGGAGTGATTGTATGGATACACAAAAGGTCACAACACAGTACCGGTTATCACAATAGGCTAAAATAATACAGGCTCGACAGGACAGCGGGCAA
>JAAYFF010000033.1 GCA_012728375.1 Bacillota bacterium
TAATTGTGTTCCCGGCTTTACTTGTCTTATTGCTGGCAGCCCTATGGTACTGCCGAAGAAGAAGATAACGCGGCCGGCTTACCGGCTTAAATTAATTAAAAGCATAGACTATTGACATCTATTACCTTATAGTGCGATAATGTATTTAAGGTTAATAGATTACTCAATAACTTATCATGATGTGATAATAAGGTGTGAATTTTTAGGATAGGAAAAGTTCAATAGAGAGTAATCCGACGGCATTTATTTTTCTACGCATTATGTTAATAAAGGCATAAAGTCTTTATAGACATAAAAGCAAGAAACAATTGGGATCTTTGATTATATATATAAAGAAAAAGAGGTCGGACGTATGGGCAGCAGAACTATTGAGGAAATCAGGGAAGATTTCCCTGCGCTTAAGAGGCGGAGAAATGGTAAACCCCCCATTTACCTGGATAATGCGTGCACAACCATGGTGCCCCGGCAGGTCATCGCTTCAATTGAAGAGTATTATACGGATTATCCTGCATGCAGCGGCACAAGGAGCCGTCATTGGTTCGCCCGGGAGGTTTTCGGGCGCATTGAAGGAACTCCCGGGAAGGAAGGAGAAAGTTCACGACGGATTATTGCCGGATTTATTAACGCGAACTCTGAAAAAGAAATTATCTTTACTCTGAATACAACTCATGCCATCAATATGGTAGCCCTTGGGTTCCCGTTCCGGTCCGGGGATGTTGTTTTGCTGACCGACAAGGAACATAATTCCAATTTGCTTCCCTGGTTGAAATTGCAGAAAGAGGGACGTATCAAGGTTGATTTTACATTGCCCAATGACCGGGACGAATTTGACCTCGATGCTTTTGAGCGCAAGATGAAGAATAACCGGGTCAGATTGGTTAGTATGGGCTACACCTCAAACATAACGGGTTATACTATACCTGCAAGAGAAATAATTAAAATAGCGCATCAATATGGTGCCCTGGTACTTCTTGACGGTGCCCAGACCGTACCCCATCAAACCATTGACGTTCAGAGCCTGGACGTCGATTTTCTGGCATTTTCGCTTCATAAAATGTGTGGCCCGCGAGGGGTGGGTGTGCTTTATGGGAAAAAAGAGCTTCTTGGGCAAAAGCCTCATGAAGAGGATGAAGCGGATAATGTCATTGTACCTGTTATCCTGGGCGGTGCTACAGTCGCCAATTCTACATATCATTCCTATACCCTTACGCTTCCGCCGTATAGGTTCGAGGCAGGAATCCAGAATTATCCAGCTCAGATTGCCTCTGGAGCAGCCGTCCAATATCTGCAGCAGATTGGAATGGACAGGATAAGGGATCATGTGGACGGCCTGAACCATTTTCTCAGCGGGGAGCTGATGAAGCGTTACGGGGATACGGGATGGTTCAGAATTATCGGCCCGCAGGATGCGTCAAAAAGGGGCGGAATTTTGACCTTCGAAGTCAAACGGCCTAATGCATTGGGGATAGCTGTCGATCTTAGCGAAAAGAGCAATATTATGATCAGGGACGGCGCTCTCTGTGTGCACTCCTATTTTAACGAGAAGTTCGGATTGCAGTGGACCCGCCCTATATCGCACAGCGAACACAGGATGGTGTACCGGGTTTCCTTTTACTTCTACAATACCATAGATGAATGCCGGATATTCCTGGAAACGCTGGACGAGATCTTTAAGGAGCGCGGCTATATCTAAAGTTTAACAAGCGAAATGGGGAGTAAAAGAAAATGCACCAAGCAATTACAGCATATTACCAAAAATTATTAAAAACGGGATTTGAGCATACGGGGAAGATTGAAAATGCATCCATTTTCCTGGAAACCTTCGGAGAGGTCAGCCCCGTCTGCGGAAATACTGACGATTTTTTGTATCTCTATATCCAGGTTGAAGGCAACCTCATAACCGATATTAAATATCAATGTATCTGTGATCCTGCAACCAATGTGTCAATAGAAATTCTGTGCACATTGGTGAAAGGGAAGACTTTGGACGAAGCCGCCTTTATAAAGGAAGAAGCGTTTTCTCAATTTCTGGGTTGCGAGGACGAAATGCTCCAGGAGAAAGCCAGGTTGTTGCTGGAATTACTTAAAGGGGAAATCTTTCGCCATAAAACGCAAACAGCATAGCTGCCGTGATGCAATTTGTCGCGGCAGAGCAGAGCGATATCCGGAACAGACACCGACTCCGTGCAGGAGCGGTGATCTGCGCCTTATATTCTTGTTCGATGCGCCAAGCTCTGGGGTTTTTTCAAAATTTAACAGGCATATATATTAATTATTTGCTGAACATTGCCGATGTACTAGATGTTTCAAGAGTGAAGCATGGGGACGGTTCTTCTGCTTCACTACTCTTAAAAAATTGGAGGTATATAAAATGCAAGATTATTCAAAAGTAAAGGTTGGAACGCGAGTTGTTGCTGCCATTATTGACGGACTGATTTCATATGCTATTGGCTTTATTCCGGCAATAGGCGCAATTATTGGTGCTGTTTACATGTTGTTCAAGGACGGTTTATTTGAAGGGCAAAGCGTTGGTAAAAAAGTCATGAATATTCAGGTGATCACTGAACAAGGCATTAAGGCTGATTTTGGAATATCTGCCAAACGAAATGTAATTTTTGCCCTGCCCATTGTCATCATGATCATCCCTGTAATTGGCTGGATTATAGCTCCTATCATTTCTTTAATAATTCTTGTCATTGAGTTCATGAAGGTTTTGAACGAGCCCAAGGGGCGCCGGATTGGTGACACGTGGGCAGGCACTCAGGTAATTGATTTTCAGGGAGTTGCCCGAGGGGAAACGGAGGAGATGACAGTACCGGCTCAGGAGAAAACCCCCGAGGACCAGCAGATGACTGAGCAAGATTAATGACTAAATTAGTACTGCTTTGATATAATTTAAGGGAAAGAAAGGAAGCATGAAGGATGTGAAGGAATGCGATACATCAGTGTTTGGGGACTCCAAGGGATATGCAAATAAAAGACCTGCTGAAGATACAATATACACCGCAAGAAATTGCTGAAAAAAGAGCGGAAATAAGGCGATTGCTGATTTCCGGATCATCCAATATTAACAGCGGTGAAATAAACCGCATTGCTGTTTCCGATTTGGAATTGTTGTTTGAGTATTACGATGCCGCTTTTTTTAAGGGATATTTCCGGAAATATTTTCCCGGCAAGCTGCGTTTTTCCCTCTCTACCCAAATGACGCGGAATGCAGGAAAGACAAATTATCTGCGCAACTTGCCGGGGCTTCGGCCGGAGCAGGAGGATTACGAAATAAGAATTGGGGTCAATTTCTTTTTTAACTATAACAAGCTGCAGCGGAACAAAGCCGTAAACGGTATTATCACGAAAGATGCCCTGGAAGCGTTGCAGCTTGTTTTTGAACACGAACTCGTTCACCTGATCGAGCTTCACTGCTGCAGAAAGTCCAGCTGCCGTAAAGAGCGTTTTAAAACTCTGGCCAAACAACTTTTCGGCCATCTGGACAGGTACCACCATTTGCCGACAGAAAAGGAAATCGCCGCTTCAAGGTACGGCTTTAAAAGCGGTGACTGGGTTTGCTTCAGTCATGGGGGAAGAAAACAAACGGGAATCATTTACAGGATAAACAAGCGGGCTACTGTTATGGTCCCGGACGGGGAAGGGATCTTTCAGGATCAGCAGGGGCAAAAATACAGCAAATGGTACGTTCCCATTACTGCTTTGGAAAAAATATAAAAGGTAAATGACAGGAGGTCCGTTAAGTGAAACAGTTTGTTGTAACGCCGGCAATCGGAAAGCGCCTCATCGGCAAGGCCTTGGCCGTACATCCTGAAATACAAAGAGCCCTGTCTCACGGGACCGTGGTAATCGTGGCAGGGACAACAAACGGCTATATTGTCGAAGAAATATTTGCTGCTATGGGTCGCGAAGATATGGAGAACTTTCCCCGGCGGCGCTTTTTCCGCGGCATTACGCTTCCTCCTTCTTACACGACAGCTCCCAGCGGGAGGCTGCCGGATGAAAGCAAATTTCCCGGTGATGTTGTTATTACCAGGGGAGTTTGGCAAAAGGGGAAAACAATATTTGATGTTGTGGATAACCTCGAAGAAGGCGACGTGATCCTCAAGGGTGCTAATGCCCTCGATTTGACGCATAAACGCGCCGCTATTTTAATCGCGCATCCCAGAGGCGGGACAATCACCGCCGCACTGCAGGCTGTCATCGGCCGCCGCGTGCGTTTAATAATTCCCGTCGGGTTGGAGAAGTGCATCAGCGGCAACCTTGATGAACTGGCAGCAAAATTAAATGCCCCCGGGGCAAGCGGCCTGCGGCTTTTTCCCGTACCAGGTCAGGTATTTACGGAGATTGACGCGCTTGCCTTATTGACCGGTGCAGCAGCGGAATTGTTTGCCGCAGGGGGCGTTTGTGGAGCTGAAGGCGGTGTCTGGCTGGCTGTGAGCGGTGAGCCGTCCCAGGAAGAAGCAGCCGGGAAGCTTCTGGAATCCCTGTCCCATGAACCGCCTTTTTCCTTTGAAGAAGAAGAATGAAGCAGGAGAACCGTCCCCCTGCTTCATACTAGGATGCACTTGAAGGGGCCAAGCAGGGTATCAACAGTATCGTACATATTGGTGACTTGGCCGACCTGGAGCTTTTCCTTGAGCTGGTAGTAATCCAAGCAGGTGCCGCAAGAGTAAATTTCCACGCCCCGCTCCGCCAATTCCTGCAGTTCCTCAAGGGCAGGGCTTCCTTCCACCGTTAGCTTAACGCCGCTGTTTAAGAAGAGCAGTTTCTTTGGCGGCGTGTCTTTTTCCTTGAGGGTAAAGATAAAACTGCGCATCAGCAACCTTCCCAGCTCTTCATTGCCCCGGCCGAGGGTGTCGGAAGTGATCAGCATGACGGTTTCCAAAGCTGCGCCTGCTTCCGGGGTGCAGCTAAGTTTCAGCGCTTCATTATCCGGTTCTTCGGCAGTATCTTTCCGGGGTAAATCCGCGCCTTCTGGTTTGCTGATATAAATATAGATACCGTCATCTTTTTTTTCCACCACTGCCTGACAGCCGTTACTGCGGGCGAAACGGGAAACATTTTCCGCAGCAGTCTCATTATCGACAAGAGATATGAGCTCAAAGCCTTCTGCCTTGTCAACAGCCAGTTCATCCATGGCTTTTTTGGTATTAACTACCGGCAGGGGGCAGGCAAGGCCCCGGTTATCGATAATTTTAGTTTGAGACATTTTGTTGCGCCTCCTTTTATGGTCATTATAAAATTATAAAAGGGATAGACACATACAGCAAGAGCCAATAGAAAAAAGCAATAATAACCGTCAATAATATAGATAAAAGGAGAGCAAAAAGAGTGAAAATCGATCATTCCCAGTGCGGGAAAAACATGATAAAATAAATCAATTAAAAGCAGCAGCCAATTTTCTAAAGCCGCCGAGGAGGATGATAAAGATGACATGGCAGGAAGTTACTTTGTTCGGCCTGGCAGCGGGAGTGATCGGATCCGGAGCAGGTGGCGCCGCGGCCTATTTTGTGCCCCGACTTTCCGAACGTCTCATGGGAACCATCCTGGGGCTTTCGGCCGGAGTTATGCTCGCTGTTGTTTTTATGGAGCTCATTCCAGAGGGCATATCGATTACCGGGTTTCCATTCCTCCTCATTGGACTGATCCTTGGCGTCCTCGTTTTTTTGCTCCTTGATAACTACCTGCCTCATGATCATTTTTTTTCTTCGGAAAAGAAAAATCTCTCTTTTTTGAAAAAGGGGGTGCTTCTTGCAATCGGGATAGCCCTGCACAACCTTCCTGAAGGATTAGCCATCGGCGTCGGGTTTGCCGCCTCCTCTTCCCTGGGAATAACTTTGGCCATCCTCATCGCGCTGCACAATTTTCCCGAAGGAATGGCCGTCGCTTTTCCTCTCATTTATAGCGGGTTGAAAAGGCAAACCGCCTTGACAATAACCCTGCTGACAGGGATACCAATGGGTATCGGCGCGTTTTTCGGCGCAATTCTCGGTGCTATTTCTCCTTTAACCCTCGGTATTTCACTGGGCTTTGCCGCGGGGGCCATGCTGTATATTATCTGCGACGAGCTTCTTCCGGACGCCTATCAAACCGCAGGCTCCCATTTATCCATCCTCGGCATTACTGCAGGAGTAATTTTGGGGGTTATTATTTCCTAAATAAAAAATAAGAAAAAGCAGTGAAAAATTGCGCGAGTATGATAAAATATTTTAAGCAGCGAAATGTATACTTGCTTTTTGTTTTTCTCCTGTAAAGGAAATTTTTTTAGAAAGAGGGGAAAAAACGATTATTGTCGTCGAAAATGTACTTGATATTATCGGCAACACACCGCTAATCAGCCTTAAGAAGCTCACTTCCCTGAATGTTTTTGGCAAGGCCGAATATTTGAACCCTGGCGGGAGTATCAAAGACAGGGTTGCCAAGTATATGATTGAACAAGCCGAGGCCAGGGGAATTTTAAAACCCGGAATGACAATTATGGAGCCTACCTCGGGCAATACAGGAATCGGCATAGCTTTGGTCGGCACCCAGAAAGGTTACCGGGTTGTTATTGTCATGCCGGAAAACATGAGTGAGGAAAGAAAAAAGATCATAAAGGCACTGGGCGCGGAACTTATCTTAACGAAGGCAAAAGATAACATCGGTGGAGCGGTTGAGGAGGTCGAGAGGCAAAAGACAAAGGACCCCAATATTTTTGTTCCCCAGCAATTTGAAAACCCCGACAATCCTCAAGTTCACTACTTGACAACTGCTGCGGAAATCTGGGAACAGATGGAAGGCAAGGTGGATATTTTCGTATCCGGGTTGGGCAGCGGGGGCACTTTGGGGGGGATAGGTAAATTTATAAAAGAAAAAAATCCCCTGGCCAAGGTTATTGCCGTAGAGCCGAAAAATGTATCCGCCCTGCTGGGCCATGAGCCGGGGCTGCATAAGATACAGGGAATAGGGGACGGTTTTGTTCCCCCGGTGCTCGATGTAAGCCTTGTCGATGATGTGGTAGAGGTGACAGATGATGATGCCATCCAAACGGCAAGGGATCTGGCTAAAGGGATGGGTATTCTGGTGGGGACCTCTTCTGGGGCTAATGTTTGGGCTGCCGTTAAAATGGCAGAGAAATATGGCCGGGAACAAAGAATTGTAACAATTTTGCCTGACCGGGTAGAAAGATACTTCAGTACTTCATTGATTTGAAATTATTGTTGCTAAGATTTTTGCGGCACTAAATGCAAAAGGTCCAAATGTCGGTAGGAAAGAATACTGCCGGCATTTGGGCTTTTTTCGCGCCCGATAAAAAATTTTACATAAGTTGAAGAGTAACCGGGCAAATTAATAAAAGCAAGGGGCAAGAGGGCGATTAACTATGATTGATATTATGGATAAAATACAAAGGATAACGGACATTGGCAAAGCAAGGTATGAAAAGCGTAAAAATATTAATATCAGCGAAGTTTTTTATATATGGGATGTTTTGGTAGTTAAACATGATATTTTGGAAACGGTAAATATTGTTAGAAATTTTATTGAAGATATTGATTTAAAATTTATTGTCGGCAAGATGGAAAAAGCCCTTGTAACGGGTATTGAAGACATGGAAAAATTGATGAACGATTACGGTATACCTTACCCCCCAAGGCCGCCTGCTGATAATAAAACCACAATCAAGCTGGAGCATTTTACGGACAGATATATCTATGAAAGTATTCATGAAGCAATCCAGGCGTTTTTTCCCATTCTTTCCAGCGGCTTTATGAACAGCACTGCACCAAAAGTCAGGAAAGCATTTAAGGATCGCCTGATTCTAACCATGGAATTGCAGGATTTAATTATTGAGTATGGCAAGTTAAAGGGTTTTCTAGATGAGCCCCCTGATTATATAGCATAGGATTTAAGAGGTAATTATGAAGTTTTTACAGCAGCTCCAAAAAATTAAAGAATTGCGCATGTCTACAAAAGATAAACAGCGCACCATTAATGTCAGTGAGGCATTTCACCTCTGGAGTCATTTAACGCAGAGGTACAGCGTCCTTCATACCACTGAAACATTGGAACCGTTCGTTAGAGATGGTGACTTAAAATTAATCCTGAAACTTGGGAAAAGAGCCCTCATAAGGGATATTAAAATTTTGGAAAAAGAAATAGCCGCGTATGGTGTGCCCTTCCCCCTTAGGCCGCCAAAACAAACAAAGATTACAGAAGTTGCCGATCCCTTTTCCGACAGATATATTTACAGAAGGATACTCAGGGGTATTCAAGGGTTTTTGCCAACACATATAGCGGCTTTCATGCACAGCACTTCCCCGAAAATTAGA
>JAAYFF010000004.1 GCA_012728375.1 Bacillota bacterium
ACCGACCATTTTAGATTTTTGTGTTGGGTTTAATTTTACGAACAAGTTATTTTTTTCAACGATTTCATAAGAGATACGGGTTAATGCCCGCCGGATTCCGTCTGCATCCATAATTTCCCTGACAAAACGCCTCAATTAATGTTCCTCCCCGTCAAAAAATAATGAAAACTCCTTCCCCGGTTCTGCTACGAATTCAAGATACTCTCCCCGGGAGGGATGGATAAAGCCCAGTGTTCTGGCATGCAACAGCTGGCCCAGATCCCTGTAAGGGGACTTTCTGGGACCATAAACGGAATCGCCGACAACAGGGCAGCCCAGATAAGCCATATGCACCCTGATCTGATGAGTTCTCCCGGTTTCCAGATGGAGAGAAAGAAGCGAAAAGGAAGATTTCCTTTTCAATACTTGAAAACGTGTTATCGCCTTTTTTCCTGTTCCATCATTTTTCACCGCAAATTTTTTACGGTCCTTAGGATCCCTGCCCAAGGGAGCATCAATTATCCCGCTGGTTACCGTGGGGGAGCCGTGCACAATCGCCCTGTATTCCCTTTTAACTTCCCGATTTTTCAATTGAGCGCCGAGGTTTCTGAAAGCCGCCTCATTCTTGGCCACCATCAACAAACCGGTAGTATCTTTGTCCAGACGGTGAACAATTCCGGGCCTGATTCTATCGCCAATAGCGGATATATCTTTACAATGGGCCAGCAAAGCATTGACGAGAGTGCCCCGGCGGTGTCCGACCGCAGGATGAACAACCATTCCCCTGGGTTTATTAATAATAATCAGATCTTCATCTTCAAAAATAATATCAAGGGGAATGGCTTCCGGGACGGCTTCTATTAACTCGGGAGGGGGGATGTATACTTCGATCTGCTGGCCGGCTTTTAATTTTGTCCCGGCCTTTTTTTCCACCTGTCCATCAATAAGGACATTACCCTGCCGGCAATTTTTTTGCCAGTAAGACCGGGAACAAGAATTGTCCCGGGCTGTCAGGAAACTATCCAAACGATAACCGTCTTCCTTTTGTTCTACCCAAAAAACCCTTTTCTCCATAGCTCTAAAGTCCATTGTTATTTAAAAAAAAACGGTTTTTATATAATGCATAAATAAAAAAGAAAATTCCCACCACAAGAGAAATATCAGCTATATTAAATACCGGCCATATTCTAAAATCTAAAAAGTCAACAACGTAACCGTACCTCATGCGATCGATAAGATTTCCAACCGCTCCTCCCAGCAGCAAAGCCATGCTGAGGCGTAAAAAATTTTCTTGAGGGAAAAAACGCCCTCCAAAGATAATTAAAAAAATCATTAATAATGAAACAATGATAAAAAAAGAAGTCCGGAATGCCAAAATACCAAACGCGGCACCCGGGTTTTTGACAAAGGTTAAATGAAAAAGACCATTAATGAGGGGTAATGACTCTCCAGGGTCAAACTGCCGCATAATCCAGCTTTTACTGAACTGATCGCAGGCTAAAATAACAAGCGTCAAGACAATAAAATACAGTTTACAAAAGCGGTTTTTTTCGTTTTTTCCTCCTGACCTCGGCATTTTCTTCATCCCCTTCACCCCGTTCGAGATCCCCCTTGTAATCCGGCAGTTGGTCTTGCAAAGAACTTGCCGTTCCATATTCCGCGACTTGCTCCCAGGCATTCTGTCCGTCATACCAACTGTTATCTTCTAAAAAAGTGCGTTTAAAAGGAGGAGAAAGGTTAAGCTCCTCGACCGGCCGATCGCTGCTTTCCTTTATTTCCGCCTCCCTTTCCCGGACTTGCCTGCAGGCAAAGCAGTAAGGGGTATAGGGAATCGCTTCCAGGCGTTCTTTTTCAATTTGGCGGCCGCACCGGACACAGATGCCGTATTCCCCCAGCTCAATCCTGCGGAGAGCATCATCAATCTCTTTTAAAGTGCTGAGGCGCTTTTCATGCAGAGAAAGATCTTTCGACCGTTCGAAAAGTTCGGATCCCGTATCGGCCGGGTGGTTGTCGATGAGGGAAAGTTCCTGGATACTTTCCCGCAAAGAAATTCCCATACCTTCATCGGTGCTTAATAAAAGTTCTTTTTCCCTTTGCAGCAAGCTGCTGAAATAATTTAGATCCAGTTCCGGCATATCTACACTACTCCCATTGCAAAATTAATTACAGGTAAGTCAGGACAATACGCACAAGTTCCGCGAGAAAATCTCCAATCAGCGGCAGGTTTAAAACAACCAACCGCTGTAAAAGGTAGAGGATGAAAGCGCCAAATATTGTCAGACCAAGAGCCATACCCAGGCCTCTGAAAAGTCCTCCCAAAAAGTTTACCAGCAAATAGCGCCGCGGGTTGTTAAGTTGGTTCATATACTCGGCAAGATTAAATTTTTCCATCTGTTGCGCCAGCTCGGCCAGCCTGTTTTCAATGTCTCTTAGCAAAATACGGTTACTATCCGCGGCACTTGCATTATTTCCGGAATTGTTTCCAGTAATATTGTCGTCTTTCATCCTCGTTCAGCTTCCAGTGTCCTGCCTACCTGTAATATCTTTTCCTTAGATAGCCGGTTTAATCCCCTGTCTGGCAAGAATATCTTCGCAGCGGGAACAAACACCCGGATAGCGTTTATCCTCGCTCACTGTAGGAGATACCATCCAGCAACGCTGGCATTTTTCTCCCGGAGCTTGTTTTACCTTAATGCTCAGTTCCAATTCCTGAGCTTTTTCGCTGCCCTTTTCTGCAGCAGTGCCGGGTGGCCTGAGGTGGCACGAAGAAACAAGCAAAATGGTTTCCAGCAAAGAACTGTACTTCTGCAATTGTTGATAGAGCTCTTCACCGGGATATAGTTCGACCTCGGCCTGCAGCGAATTGCCGATAATTTTTTCTCGCCGGGCCTTTTCCAAAACCCGGTTGACCTCTTCTTTTAACTTGATTAACACTTCCCATGAATCTGCCAGTTCCTCGTTCTTGAAAAAGGAGGGAAGCTCAGGCCAGGATGCAAGCAAAACGCTCTCTTCCGTTTTCAACGGAAAGTAAGACCAGATCTCTTCCGCAGTAAAAGAAAGAATAGGTGCAATCAATAAGGTAATCGTCCGCAAAACATGCCAGAGGACTGTTTGCACTGCACGGCGGGAAGGAGAATCTTTTTCCAGGACATAAAGGCGATCCTTGACAATATCCAGATAAAAGTTGCTCATATCCACTACGGCAAAATTATGGATATCATGGAAGACATGGTGGAATTCAAATCGGTCATAAGCCCGCGTTGTTTTTTCAACCAGCGTATAAAGACGGTGCAGTGCCCAGCGGTCCAGTTCTTCCAGCTTTCCATACTCGACCTCGTTTTCTGCAGGGTTAAAATCGCTGCAGTTACCAATCAGGAAACGGCACGTATTGCGGATTTTACGGTAAATCTCGGTAAGCTGCTTTAAAATTTCTTTGGAAAGATGGACATCGCTTGTAAAATCCGCGCTGGATACCCAAAGTCGCAGAACATCCGCGCCGTAATTCTTAATAATATCTTCCGGAGCAATAACATTGCCGAGCGATTTGGACATTTTTCTCCCTTCACCGTCAACAACCCAGCCGTGGCTTAGAACCGTTCGGTAGGGAGGTTCACCTTTGACAGCCACTGCAGTAAGAAGTGAAGACTGGAACCAGCCGCGGAACTGATCGCTGCCTTCCAGGTAAAGGTCGGAAGGCCAGTAAAGATCTTTTCTGCTCGCAAGCACCGCCTCATGGCTGGACCCCGAATCAAACCATACATCCATAATATCCTGTTCTTTGCGGAAATTCCTTTTCCCGCAAGAGCTGCAAACTATTTCCTTGGGAAGAATTTCCTCGGCAGGATATATATACCACGCATCGGATCCCTCCCGGGCAAACAGCTCCTGAACGGCAGCGATACTTTCCGGGGTAAGGAGGGTTTCGCCGCAATCCTGGCAATAAAAGATGGGCAAGGGAACGCCCCAAACCCGTTGGCGGGAAATACACCAATCGCGGCGCTCGGCAATCATGTTTCGCATCCGCCCCATACCCCAGGAGGGAATCCAGGAAACACTTTCAACTGCCTTTAGTGCATCATCGCGGAACTTCTCGATTGAGGCGAACCACTGCTCAGTGGCCCTAAAAATTACTTCTTTTTTGCAGCGCCAGCAGTGCGGGTATTGATGCGTAATAAAAGTAAGATCCAGAAGGACTTTTTCCCTTTCCAGCGCTGCGGTAACGGCTTTGTTGCCTTCATCGTAGCGTAGGCCGGAAAACTCTCCGGCTTCCGCAGTAAAAACACCCTTTCCATCCATCGGAGCAAAAATCGGCAGGTTGTATTTAAGCCCCGATTCATAGTCTTCCAAACCATGGCCGGGGGCAATATGCACACAACCGCTACCCTGTTCAAGGGTCACATAATCCGCCAGGATCACTGTTGATTCCCGCTCAAAAAGCGGATGCCTGCAGCGAAGCCCTTCCAGTTCATGTCCTGTAAATTCCCGGCACACTTTCTCCACCTGCAAATTAAGCTCGGAACAAACCTTTTCCATCAAGTCCCTAGCCAAAAGAAGGTATCCGTCGCCCGCTTTAACCAGGCTGTAAACATAGTCCGGATGCACGGCAATTGCTACGTTCGCGGGAATTGTCCAGGGTGTCGTCGTCCAGATCAGCACATGGCAGGGAGCTAGGTTTTCGTCCCATTTTCCCCCTGTATCGGCCACAGGAAATTTCACATATATGGAAGGGGATTTCCTTTCCTGATATTCAATCTCCGCTTCTGCCAGGGCGGTCTCGCAGTGCGGACACCAGTAAACCGGTTTTAAGCCCTTATAAATATAGCCTTTTTCCGCCATCTTTCCGAAAACACCGATCTGCACCGCTTCGTAGGCCGGATCAAGGGTAATGTAAGGATTTTCCCATTCGCCCAAAACCCCCAACCTGATAAACTGCTTGCGCTGTATATCCAGAAATTGAAGGGCATAATCGCGGCATAGATTCCTGAACTCCGGGATAGAAATATCTTCCCTTTTTATTTTTTTTGTCTTGATAACCTGATGTTCAATGGGAAGACCGTGGGTATCCCAGCCCGGGACATAAGCAACATCAAAACCCCTGTAAAATTTATACTTATTAATAATATCCTTCAGCACTTTGTTCAGGGCTGTTCCCATATGGATATTCCCATTGGCATAAGGGGGCCCGTCATGAAGCAGGAACCTGGGCGATCCTTTTCTTTTCTCACGAAACTTCTGATAGATATTTAAATTTTCCCAGGATTCCAGAATCATGGGCTCTTTCTGGGGTAGACCCGCCCTCATCGGAAAGTCGGTCCGGGGAAGATTCAATGTACTGCTGTAATCCATCATTTATTCTTAAGCTCCTTTCATAAACTTTTTATGCCCATTCCTTGAAGAATTTGTCATACCCGTTAATTACATATTTTTCATATCACCAGGTTAAATATAAAATCTCGTCCTGCTAGGGACGAGATTTTTCCCGCGATACCACCCTTTTTGTTAGGATTAAAAAAATCATAACCCCTTCAATGCTTTAACGCAGCTCAAAACGCTTATTTCTACTAACCCCGCAAAATTAGGGCTTTGGAAATAAGAACTCCCGGGCGATCTTCAGGATAGGCTGTCTCGCCGGCTTTCACCTGACCCGGCTCTCTAAAGAGACAAAGGCTCTAAACTTACTCTCCCGTTCATCGTTTTTAACAGGTTATTGTAGTTTATAATAATTATTATAAAATTTATTTTTTCCCACGTCAAACAAAATAATACAAATTAATCGCTGCTTTCGTTTTCATTTTCATTTTCTTCATTTTCAACCTGTATCCAATCTTCTAATTCCAAAGAAGCCAGCTGGGCTTCCACAAAAGAGCGAAAACGGAGTTTAAAAATCTGTGCCTGCTTGTAAATTTCTTCATGTTCCGCGAGAATACGGCTGGCTTTGTAACGGGCTTCCTCCAAAATACGCTGCGCATCTTTTTCAGCTTCTCTGCGTATCAGCTCTGCTTCTTTATTGGCGTTTCTTTTAACATCTTCCGCGGTTTCCTGGGCCACAATAATTGAATTATGTAGAGTGTTTTCCAGCTTTTGATACTGCTCCAACTTTTCCTCAAGTTGCTTAACTTTTTCTTCCAAGCTAATTTTTTCCTTGATGACAGCTTCAAAATCTTTAGCAACCTGTTCTAAAAAATCGTCAACTTCTTCTTGTTTGTAACCTCGAAATCCTCTTGCAAATTCTTTATTCTGAATATCAATTGTCGTTAAACCCACTTACCAGAACCTCCTCCGGTTTGACAGCCGGGATTGCCCGATTGGTTATGATATTAAATTTTGACAGTACGCCCTCTTTTCCTGCCAAATTTTCCTTTTATTTTTGGAAACATTTTCAGGCGGCCTAAATAATTCTATGTAAAAGAAGATGAATCCTCCCTTTTCTGCTTTCTCCTAAAACATCCGCCACGACAATTCTGCCTTTACCGGCCAGGGAGATCAGATCACCAACTTTTACGTTTTTAGAAGGCTGGTTAATGACCTGATAGTTTACTTTAACCTGTTCGCCTTTAATCAAGGGAGCTATCCTGGAGCGGGAGAGACCAAACCCCAGGCCCGCCACAGCGTCTACCCTCATTGAAGCCACTGTACCCTTAATTTCCCTTACCTGCCGGGCTGCCAGCTCAAGATCCAGTTTTTCCGGATCAGCCATCTTAACCTCCGCAGCAAAGCGCCCGATCCCGGTCAAATTTTGCTCAAGAAAAGGAGCGAGTTCCGGTAACAAAAAAATATATGCTTTATCCTCCCCGCGATAGACGATATCCCCCAGAGCATCGCGTTTAATACCTATTCCCATAAGAGCGCCCAAAAAATCCCTGTGGCTTAAAACACCCGGAGGAAAATCCCCTTTTACAAGGACGCAACCGATCCGTGTCCGGTTATCCTGGTTAACAACTCCCTTGGGAACAGCACAGATACGAACCCGTTCCGCCTCCGGATAACCGCCGTAAAAAAAGCATTTTACCTCCCCGGGAAAAGAGCGAAGAAGATCCCGGGCAATCTGCTGCTGTCTGGGGTCTGTAAAAGCAGTCCACTGGGGCAAATGATAATCCACAGCTTTTTCTAATATGGACCAAAAATAAGCCGCCCATTTATTTTCATTGGGAAGGGAATAATGATTTGGCAATTCTTCTTTCAACATATTACCTCCCGTCTTCAAGTAAAGGGGCTAAAGAAGGCCCAATAACAGTCCTTTAAGCAGGCGTAAAACAATCAGGGCGAGAATTGGTGAAAAATCCAGATACCCGCCAACCCCGACGCGAAGGGGCGGAACAAGGCTGCGAAAAGGCGCCAGAAAAGGTTCTGTAAGCTGGTAAAAAAAACGTACAACATTGGCTAAAAATGGATTTCCATAAGGATTTATAGGAAAAAAACTAACTAAGATACGTACAAGGATCAAGAAATTAACAATATCAAAAAAAGCGCTGACAATATTTTTCAGGAAAATTATTTTCACCTCCAGGTTTAAAATAGTCTCCGCTGTCCAAGCAATAATTGCGCAGGAAAAAGATTTGACATTAACACCAAGTTTATATGTTCTTTCCCCGGCGGTCAACTGTCTCCGAGCGCAGAATCCCTCTTGATATTTCTATGAAAGTCGACATCCAAAGTAACCCCTGCGGGGGCGAAAAGAAAAATGTAACGGTTAATTTTTTGAGAATTGCCGCCGGTAGCAAAGGTTACTCCGCTTAAAAAATCAACCGCTCGGATGACCTCGCTGGGCTCCATTTCTTCAAAGTTGATGACAACCGCCCTTTTCATTTTTAGGTGCTCAGCAATACTTTCAACTTCTGCAAAAGTAAGCGGTTTTTTTACAATCAATTTTAGACTGCTTCCCTGGGAGGGGAAATCGACAATGTTATTTTTTTGCCGGGATTGTCCGGCCGGGTTGCCTCCTTCGTAAACCGCGTCTCTATCTTCTTCAATAATACCCAGCCCCTGTAAAATTCTATTCCACAACGCGCGCATAAACATCCACCTTCTGTTTAAGAATCCCTTGGACCAAATAGTGCTGTTCCCAGTCTGACCATGTTCGCACCCTCTTCGATGGCTACCTCAAAATCATTTGTCATCCCCATGGAAAGATACTTCATCTCCGCACCTGCAACCTTAATATCGTTAAACAACCGATAAAGACGCCTAAAATAGGGACGAGTATGCTCGGGGTCGGGGAAAAAAGGAGCAATACCCATTAAGCCCAGGATTTTCAGGGCGCTAAAACCGGCCATCTCCTCCAGGGCAGGCAGCACTTCTTCATAAGAAAAACCGAATTTGCTCTCTTCGGCTCCTATGTTCACCTGAACGAGGACATTAACCCTTTTATTGAGTTTCTCTCCCTCTTTTTGTATGGCTCTTGCCAGTTTAAGCGAATCCACTGAATGAATAAGATCAAAAACAGGAAGAACCTGTTTTACTTTATTTGTCTGCAGATGGCCGATAAAATGCCAGCGCGGGCCACGGGGAAAAGTCTTAATCTTGGGCAGCGCTTCCTGCACCCTGTTCTCGCCAAAGTCAGTAACCCCCAGGTCCCATGCTTCCCGAATCGCGTCAGGAGGTACGGTTTTTGTCACGGCAATCAATGTGATATCAGTAACCGGAATACCCCTCTTAGCAGCAGCAAGAGCAAGGCGTTTTTTTATTTTTTCCAAATTTTCCCTAATCATAAAAAATCCCCCATTTTGTTTACTTACCAGAAAAAGCGTTGTCCTTCCCGTAATTTTTTATCCGGACTAAGAACTACATTTTCGGAAGTATCCAGGTTTTCTACCAGGTAATAGCCGTCTTTTTCCCCCAATATTTGCACTTCACGAAAAGAAATATAGCCCTTTTCGATAATATAAACGCCCTTTTTGCCGTCTTTTTCCAGTAATGTGCTCTTGGGAATCATATTCCCCTCAAGTCGCTCGTAAACAATTTCAGCCCGGCACCAACGCTGATTATAAAAATTTTCCATAAACTGGTTAATAGCCCACGTTACCTTTATGACTTCCCCGTCTTTTTCCATTTCCACCCGCTCGCCCATAACCGGACAATTAGGAGAAAAAGAAAAATATAAAACAACCTGGGCTTGTCCGGCAATAATTTCTTCCGCGGAAGCGGGGAGAACAGCGCTAAAGTACCAGGTGTAATTATTAATAATTCTTAAAAGAGGTGCAGAACGGCTTACTTTTTGACCATTGCACATATACTGATCCTGCGAGGGCTTTCTATTGAACTCTTCCTCCGTGAGATAGGGAAAGGTTGAATTTGGACCATACCTTTCCCATCCGTCGATTTTTAAGCTTATCAGGCCGGCCTGTGAATTAAAAACAATTGTTTCATCGTTCTCCGGGAAAAGAGAAAGGCTGCTTTTTTCATCCAAGGATTGGCTCCCCAAAAACCAGTCTTTAAATCTCGATAAATAATCTGCCCCATTCTCATCACCGCCGGCAGCACCGACATCGGCTTCTTCCGGGGGAGAAGGGCTTATTCTGGCCAGCTCCGCCCCTACCGGCACCCTGACGCCTTCTTCAACAAGATAGTCAATAAAACCGGACCTGGGGGAAAAAATTATTGTTTCGTCAAAAGTTATTAATCCTGAAACGGGATAAGTTAGCTCCAGCGAACCCTCTCCGGCAATAATCGTTTGGATGGATTTCTGGCCGAATACTCCCCAAACCCATCCGGTTAAGATCTGGCCCAGCAAAAAAAGGGCGAGGAAAAGCAGAATAAAAAAAAGAGGTTTTTTGCCGGGGGTTAATTTTTTTTTTTGTTCTTGCCCCCCGCCTTTAATTACTTTAAAATCTACGGGTTTCGGCTTCTTAAACTCTCTTTTCATTTTTTACCTAACTCCGCAATTCCTCAAAAAAATAATACCCATATGGCTGCCGGTTGCAGTGCCCCCGGCGCGGCGGTATGAATAAAACAAATTGTCGTCGCACTTTGTACAAAAATCATTGGTAAAAATATGCTTAGGTTTTATCCCTTCTTTGAGCAATATATTCCCGTTAGATGCCTTGAGATCAAAGTAATAACGCCCGGCCGTACCCCCTGGGTTTAGGACCATCTCCTTTTTCCATGGGGAAAGGTGACAGCTTTCAATAACCTCATCCCCCACCTCATAACAACAGGGACCAATGGAAGGACCCATGGATACTTGTATTTTTTGACAATCTGCAGCGAATTTTTCCTTCATGAGGTGGACGACCCGTGCGACGATGCCTTTGCATGTCCCTCTCCACCCTGCATGCGCGATACCCACTACAGGAATAGACGGTTCCAAAAAAAACACCAGGAGGCAATCGGCACTAAAGGCTCCCAGCACAGCTTCCCGCTCCGCTGTTATCAAAGCATCCGTTGCGGGGAAAACCCTTTTGCTTGCAGAAATTTCTTCGCTCCCGATGATAGCAACCCCTGTCCCATGAACCTGTTCGCCGCAAAAAAGGTCGGTGGTTTTCTTCCCCCAAATTGCCAAAAACCTCTCCCTGTTCTCTACAACTTTTAACGGGTCTTCTCCTCCTTTAAAACCCAAATCAAAAGAGAAGTTTTTCCCAACACCGGTTCCCCCGAGACGGGATGAAAAACCGTGACCGCAGATATTCATTTTTTCCCATAAAGGCAAGGAAAAAAACGGTATTTTTTCTCGTTCTGTCAAGCGAATTTTTTCCTGCATGAATTCCTCCTGACACCCTCAATCATACGGGAAAAAAGTGTTTATTGATACATAGCCAATATCAGAGTCGGAAAGTCGCCGCAAAAAATCAGCGGAACCGTCCGGGTCAAGACCGGGCATCATAAATACCTTGCTGGAGCAACCAGCCAGACAATAGCGGTGCAGCTGCCCTTCAAAAGCAATTTTTTTATCCAGGCCTTCATCCTCCTGGAAGAGGACAAAACCTGTACTGTAAAGTTCCTTATCGGTAACGCCTTTTATAATACCGAATTCTTCTCTGTCGCGCTCCGTAAAATACTGGAGACGCCTGTCATTGGAAACGCAGGACAGGGCAAAATTCAAATCGTATTCCTCACAAAAAGAAAGAACTCTTTTCGACATATGGTCTAAAATCCTCACGACAAGCCTTAAATTCTCTTCATTATTGTCTCTCTTCTCAGGCAGAAGCAAACGGAGAACTTCCGGCAAACCAATAAAGCCAATCGTCATAACCCCATTCTTTAAAGCTTCCCTGATACTGTCTTCCGGAGTGAGGTTTTCGCTGCCCATATAAAAGCCTTTCCCCATTACAGAAGGAAGATCACGGCACCTAAGCGCAGTTAAAACTTCAAAACGGTGTAAAAGCTGGCGAACCCCCAGGCGCAACAAGCGATCGAGTTCGACGAAGAATAGCTCCTCATCCCGGGTTGTCAGTGCAAGACGGGGAAGATTGATCGTTAAAGAACAAATATTTCCCCTTCCCTCCCCTCCTGCCCTTCCGTGCCTGTTTTCAGCAACCCTGAGCCCGCCGGCAAAATAACAAGCCCCGTTTCCAAGAGAGTTGAACGAAGTATCCATAAAGCAAAACACAGGGTTGCCGCTTCGAAGTGCCGAGCGTAACGCCAGCAAAAACAAGTCGTAATTCGGATCATTAGGCAAAAAGTTAACGCCTTTTCTCAATGTAAAAATAATTCTCGGCATATTAGAATGATCCTTTTGGCTTAACAGTTCATTCAAAAAAAACTGTGAACACAACCTTCCCTCTTTACTCGAATCCAGACCCAGACCCAGACTCAATTTAATATTATGTTCACAGGAAAAAAGGGAAAGGTTCCTAAAATAACGCAAAAAGCTTCTTAAACTATCTTCAACCAGGGCATGTTCGCCGCCTTTTTTGAAGCGGCGTATTAATTCTCCAAGAAAGCGGTCAAGAAAAGGCAAATGTTGTTCGCCGAATAAGTCGTTCAAGCTGCTTTGGACAACCCCGGCAAAATTCATCAGAGTCGAATAAAAACCGATTGGAGAAAATTTTTCCAACAGGCCGGGATTCTTTTTCAGCAAACCGGGCAAATCGATTTGCAGAGAGTCCAACGTTTTACTGTAATACCCAAGCTGATGAATATGGAAACTTCCCCGCCGGTGCGCTTGAGCTATATCGGGAGGAAGCAAATTATCCAAATAATATTTTTGGCTGGCTGCCAGAGCAATTTTATGCATCTTCTGGGCGGGCGAATAACTGTATTCTTCTGTTCTTTTATTGCCCTCCACCAGGATATCCTTAACGACATCCATTAGTTCGGATTTGGCCTCTCGAATACGCGTTCTTTTATCCCTGTATAAAATATAAGCCTTGGATGTCCGGGCATGCCCCTTTTCAATAAGTATTTTTTCCACAACATCCTGTATTTCCTCTACAGTAGGTATTAATCCCGGAACCCTTGTAGCCGAAAGATATTTAATAACTTCTTCCGTTAACTCTTCTGCCAGGGAGTAGTTTTCTCCTCCTACAGCCCTGGCAGCTTTAAAAATGGCCTCGGTAATTTTCTTTTTATCAAAAGGTGCAATTCTTCCATCTCTCTTTCTAATTTCCGGAAAAGGAATATCTTCTTTTGTCAAAGGATCACCCTTCCAGCAACATCCATTTTATCCGTTAGCCTGTCCCTATCTTCGAAAGAGTATAAAATGCTTGCTGCAAAGCAAGCACTATGGCATCTCCTGGGCAGTTATCACTTTTTAATTATATACCAACCCAAAGATCATGTCCAGTTTAACAACTTTTGCTTTTTCCCGCAACAAAGCAGGTTACGGGGAAAATAAAGCGAAATGATCTTTATCGTCTGAACTGAAAGGGGTAAAGCTTGTGCTGGGAAATACTTTTTTACATTTATCAGGCATCGGGCCCAAAAGAGAAAGACAGCTCTGGGAGAAAAATATTTTAAACTGGGATACACTTGAATATGCTTTAAAAACCGGGGAAATTAAACATTCCTCCATACTGGAAAAAGAGCTGTCGCTCTCCCGCCGGAACCTTGAAGAAAAGAATGCCGCTTTTTTTTCAGAACGCCTTCCTGCTGATGCACCGTGGCGCCTTTTAAACGACTTCCGCCATCTGGCAGTATACCTTGATATTGAAACCACCGGGCTGGGCAAGGACGACCATGTTACGACAATTTCTATATATGACGGCAAAGAACTCAAATATTATGTCTGGGGAGATAATCTGCAAAATTTTTTAGAAGATATTAACAAATACAAGTTAATTATTACATATAACGGCAAATGCTTTGATATACCATTTTTGGAAAATCATTTTCAGACGCGCTTCAAGCACGCTCATCTGGATCTCCGCTATGTACTAAAAAAACTTGGTTATACGGGCGGCCTGAAAAGCTGCGAAAAACAAATGGGAATTCAAAGAAAAGACCTGGATGGTGTCAACGGTTACACAGCTGTTTTGCTCTGGCAGGAATATATTAAAAACAAAAGTACCCGGGCGCTGGAAACCCTGCTCTCTTATAATATGGAAGACACCATAAACCTGGAGAAGCTGGCCCATCTCTGTTACAATAGGTTAATAATGCAGACCCCTTTTAAAAATCAAATCCTGCCTGTCCCAGAGGAGCCAAGCCTTCCTTTTAAGCCGGATCTTCAATTACTGCAAAAAATCTTACTAAAAAGGAACTAAATACAGGAATCCCTTTGCTTTACCTTTCATATTTCGGTTCTAGAGGGTAATCAACTAGAATTGTATCGACTCCGATTTTAACAATTTTTTCCCACGGAATCGTCAGATCCTGTTTTCTTCCAAGAACCCCCATAAACCCCCCTGTCCCTGGGACAATAATTGCCTTTATCTTTCCGTTTTCAATGTCAATATCCAGATCATTAATAACTCCCAGCCTTTTGCCGTCGTTGACATTAACAACATCCCGGTCACGCAGTTCGTTAATGCGCATCTCAAATTCCCCCAGCTTTGATTTTCAGCCTCCTTTATATTATACGCTAAAAGATTCTTAAATGCCCCGATGTATTATCTCTGCTAATCAAGTAATAATCATCCGGCCCATAATCGCCAACAGTAGTACTACGAAAAAGATTATTCATATTGTAAGCAAAAATCATATGTGAACGCATAACCGGCAGTGTCAGAACCGAAAGAACAAGAAAAAAACAAAGAAAAATTCCTAACAAATTTTTTTTCTTTTTACCCATCATCTTGCCGAATCCTCACACGTATTATTTTGGTTACTGGATATATTTTCTCAACTGGCCCAATGCTGATTTTTCCAGGCGGGAAACTTGCGCCTGCGAAATACCGATTTCATCTGCAACTTCCATTTGAGTTTTTCCTCTGTAAAATCTCAATGTCAAAATTAGCTTCTCTCTTTCAGAAAGTTTTTTGAGAGCATCTTTGACGGAAAGAACCTCAAGCCATTTTTCATCAATACTTTTTTCGTCGCTGATCTGATCCATGACGAAAATAGGATCTCCCCCGTCATTATATATAGGCTCAAAAAGGGAAACCGGTTCCTGAATCGAATCCATGGCCAGGATTATTTCTTCCCTACTTACGTCCAATTCCGACGCAATCTCTACCAGAGTCGGCTCCCTTGAAAACTTGTGAGCTAATTGGTCCCTGATTTGCAGAACTTTATAGGCAATATCCCTCAGCGATCTGCTTACCCTGACTGGGGTATTATCCCGCAGGTATCGCCTTATTTCACCTATGATCATTGGAACTGCATATGTTGAAAATTTAACATTTTGCTCCAGATCAAAATTATCGATGGCTTTTATCAGCCCAATACACCCCACCTGGAAAAGATCGTCAACCATTTCTCCCCGGTTATTGAAGCGCTGGATAACACTTAATACTAAACGCAAATTTCCATTGACAAGTTTTTCCCTTGATTGAAGATCACCACTCTGCATCCTGGTAAAAAGCTTTCGCATTTCCTTGTTATTTAAAACCGGCAACTTAGCAGTGTTGACTCCGCAAATTTCTACTTTGTTCAAGGGATATTTCCTCCTGGCGGACTCATTTACTTATTAAAATACATTAAAAGTATCTCCTTGTATTTTTTTTTTATACTGCAAATTTAGTAGCCCGTCTGGAGAGTCAAAAGCCCGTAACAGAAGTTATCCCAATTTTAATTAAATGATTCCCCCGTATAAATTATGTTCTGCTGCATAAAACGAAATGTGCTTTTTATACAACAGAATTTCATTAAATGCCTTACTCCATTTTTTTAATTTCTTTTTTCAACCTTTTAATAATTCTTTTTTCCAGGCGGGAAATATAGGACTGAGAAATGCCCAGCAGCTCTGCAACTTCTTTCTGAGTTTTTTCATGCCCGTCGAGCAAGCCGAAGCGCAGCTGCATAATTTTCCTTTCCCGCCCCGATAGTTTAGCCATAGCTGAATATAAAAGTTTCCGCTCGACCTCGTCCTCCAAATTCCGGATGACCAAGTCGTTTTCCGTTCCCAAAACATCGGAAAGCAAAAGCTCATTTCCGTCCCAATCGACATTCAGGGGTTCATCAAAAGAAATTTCAGCCCTTACCTTGTTATTTCTGCGCAGGTACATTAAAATTTCGTTCTCAATACATCGTGAAGCGTATGTTGCTAGCTTAATATTTTTATGGGGATTAAAAGTATTTACCGCTTTAATCAAGCCGATAGTCCCGATTGATATTAGGTCATCTACGATTAAGCCGGTATTTTCAAATTTCCGTGCAATGTAAACAACCAGCCTCAGGTTTCGCTCAATAAGCGTTCCCCTTACTCTATCCTCACCTTCTTTGAGTAGTTTAAGGAGCGTATACTCTTCCTCGGAAGAAAGGGGCGGAGGCAAAGCTTTGCTATTGCTGACGTAATAAATAATCCTTGAACAATCAATTCCTAGTTTGTTCTTTAAAAACAACAAAGCTGAAATGAGTTTCCACCTGAATAACAAATCTCTCATTTTATCGCTCTTCTCCTTCGGGGAAAATGTAAACATCCAGCGGCAACAGCATTTCAAATTCCTCCCTGGAACTAAATTGTTGCTGCGTAATGGCAACCATCAGCCCTTTTTCCAACATAATTTCCCTGCCTTTATGCATGATTTTTATTTTTTCTGGGCGAAAAGCAACCATATAATCATTCCTGTGTAAAGACCGGTAAGGAATAAGGCGAAAATGTACGGCTGCCCCGCAACTGCTCAGCGCCTTCTCAAGTTTTTCCCAATTAATCTGTGTCCCACATTTTAATACCCCGCGGATCTCCGGAGGAAGAAGTTCAGCAATAGCGCGGTACTCAGCTACTGCAACAGGCGAACCTGAAAAGGGCTCTTTGAGCATGTTGCCTGTATCTAAAAATGCAGATAGTTGCTTCTTTTTGCCGCAAAAAACTACTTCAACCTGAAAATCTTTCGTCACACGATGTAACTTAAATTTTTCTCCAAGTAGAGGGGACGCTACTTGGACGACAAGCAATAGAACAACACCGGCCCAAAACAGATGGGAGAGAGAAGGAGGAGAAAAGGAAAAAGCCTTATGTGAAAGATCGAAGGTATAATTGTTCCATAGCAATAAAGACATAACCAGCCCTGCGAGGACAAAGGAGCAGAAATAGAAGAGCAACACAAGTAAAATAGCATCTTTACAACGCCTTGGTCGGTACGCCAAGGTAACCATGGCTATGGGCAGCAATAGCTTCCCCGGCCAGGACATAAGAAGCAGGGCACCAATCGGTTGAATTAAGAAAACGAGCAACATTCCGCCTAATGCAGAACCTAAAAGCAATCTTAAAAGGGTTGTTTTCTGCCGGGCGACTTGGCCAGTAATTTTTAACAGTAAGAAATTAACAACAACATTCAGTGTAATAACCAGATCAAGGTACACCCCTTCACCACCCTGAAAAAATGCACCTGTATACCTGAGCTTGTTCCTGTTTTCATTGCTCATTATAACAAAAACTCTTTTAGAAATTTGTAATAATCTGCCACCGATAAATAAAAAAGGTATGGAATCTTTCTTCCATACCCTGGCGTTATTCCCGTGAAAATAGTTTCCGTTCCTTAATTGGCGACATTTTTTATACGAGGGTGTTGCCTTGTATTACCGGCATTGCTATCTGCCCGATCTTCGGCGCCGCAGAAAGGCCGGAATGTCTATATCGATTTCACTAAACTTTTTCTCTTCTGAAAAAGTGGGTAACTCCTCCTTTGGTGCTTTTACTGCTTTTTTATCAAAACCTGTAGCAATAACGGTAACCCTTGTCTGGTCTTTAAACGACTCATCAATAACTGCACCAAAAATAATATTGGCTTCCGGATCCGCGGCCTCTGCAACTGTATCTGCGGCCTCATTAATCTCAAAAAGGCTCAGGTTGCTTCCGCAGGTTACATTGATCAATACCCCTCTCGCCCCATCAATGGATGTCTCCAAAAGAGGGCTGAAAATTGCGGCCTTGGCTGCTTCAACAGCGCTATTCTCACCGGAGGCCATACCTACTCCCATGAGGGCAGTGCCTGTTTCTTTCATAATAGATTTTACGTCAGCGAAATCCAGGTTAATAAGCCCTGGAATGGCAATTAAATCAGATATTCCCTGTACTCCCTGGCGCAAAACATCATCAGCAATTCGAAAGGCTTCCAATAAGGGAGTTTTCTTGTCGACAACCTGAAGGAGCTTATCATTGGGTATAACGATTAGAGTATCCACTTTTTCTTTTAAGGCCAAAATACCTTTATCAGCCTGGGCCATACGCCTGCGGCCTTCAAAAGAGAATGGACGGGTGACAACACCTACAGTCAGCGCGCCTAAATTTTTGACAATCTCTGCAATAACAGGCGCTGCTCCGGTCCCGGTTCCTCCTCCCATTCCTGCGGTGATAAAAATCATATCGGAGCCCTTGAGAACAGCTTCCAGTTCTTCCCTGCTTTCCTCTGCGGCCTGCATCCCTATCTCGGGGTTTCCCCCTGACCCCAGTCCTTTGGTCAGTTTTGCCCCAATTTGCAATTTTGTTCCGGACAGGGCTAAGTCCAGGGCCTGGGCATCTGTATTTACAGAGATAAAGTCCACTCCCTTAAGGCCAGCTTCGATCATACGGTTTACGGCATTGCTGCCCCCGCCGCCTACACCAATTACTTTTATTTGTGCATACAGTTCTTCAGCCCCATATTCAGTCATAAAGAACCTCCCTATTGTCTTTCAAAATTACTCCCAAATATCAGCAAAAAACGATTTGATACGCCTCCAAGTAACGGCAAATAATCCTTCCCTGCTTTCCTGTTTTTTGCCTATTTTCCGAATCGTTTTATTTCGGGAGGCATAATGGATCATCCCTACAGCCGTGGAGTAAATCGGGCTTTTTACCCCCAGGTATTCAGGCTGCGCCAGGCGTACGGAACATCCAAAAACAGATTCTGCCAGCTCGGGAAGTCCTCGCATTAAAGAAACACCTCCGGTAAGGACGACGCCTCCGGGAGGTAATTTACTAAAGCTCATACGGTTAATCTCCTGATAACAAAGCTGCATGGTTTCTATAATGCGCGGTTCAATATAAGTAAACAGATCATCGGAAGAAATAGTGCGGATTTCTTTGCCGCTGATCCCTTCAATCTCAATTTCTTTCTTCACAGAGGACGGTTCCGGGACAGCAGAGCCATATTCGATTTTTATCCTTTCTGCCAGTTGGAACGTCGTTCGCAAACCAACAGCCAAATCGTTGGTAATATGGTCTCCTCCGATGGGCAAAACGGAAATATCCTTTAGCCCCCCCTGCTGAAATAAAGAAATCTCTGTTGTTCCTCCACCGAGGTCGATTAAAAATACTCCCAGTTCTTTTTCGTCTCTTGAGAGACAGGTTTCTCCGTTGGCCAACGAATTTAAAACCAGGGCATTTACTTCAAATCCGGCCATGCCGATACAACGCAAAAGGTTCCGCAGGGAGGTTATCGTTCCCGTCAGGACCATAGCCTCAACTTCCAGCCTGACTCCCAACATCCCTACAGGATCACGGATTCCATCATACCCGTCCACAATATATTCTTTCGGTATTACATCGATAATTTCTTTTTCTTGCGGGAGAGCGATAACTCTTGCCGCTTGCAAAACTCTTTCCACATCCAATTCAGTAATTTCTTTATCATCCCTGGTTACGGCCACAACACCGCGATTGTTTACCAGGCTGACATGGGAACCGACAATTCCGGCATAAACATTTTCTATTTTGGACCCCGCCATCCGTTCTGCCTCGGCTGTAGCCTTGGTGATGGAGTCGACAGTACGTTCCAAATCGATAATAATTCCTTTTTTTATTCCTTCAGATGGGCTTGTCCCAACCCCAATAATATTGACATTCCCATCTGTCATAATTTCTCCGACAATAACCCGAATATTTGAAGTGCCAATATCTATCCCTGTTATGACATCTCGCCTGGTCAAACATATACCCCCTTGTTACGACCGCTCTCCAAAGACTTCCCCTTTCTATATTCCACATTTTAAATATATTTCCTTTTACAGAAAGAAATAATTTTAGGAACCTAAGGGAATCAATTACATTTTTTTCGTCGAAAAAAGCTTACAGAGACTGATTTTTCCGGTAAGCAGCGCGAAAGTAATTACTAAAGCAACGTTTTTCGGAAAAATGTTCCAAAAAAATTTTTACTCATGAAGAGGTATAAAAACAGGTGCTTCCACCGCCCGAATATCAAGATATCCTTCCTGTAATTCATTTTCCCCCGCAAGGAAAAACCTGTGCAACTGCTGTAATACTTCCAGCTTTTCGTTAAGATCTTCCGCGTTGCCCAGCCATACCTCCATCCCTTCCCAGGTATAGACAATAATTTGTTGCGTATTGTTTACGTTAATTTCCGCTAAGGGTAACGAAGGCGAAGCTGCCAATGCTTCCAGAAATTTTTCTACAATCTCGCCCCGAGGCCTGTCCGGAATAATCATGCCCACATCCATTCTTCCCCATGATAATCCGTTAATCAGAGGTAGCTCCCCCTTGTATTCATCACAAATACCGATAATAAGACCGTCGCCGGCCAGCTCAAGGTATGAACTGTGATATGGAATCATCGCAACAGGTTGCTTTTCTTCAACAAAGATGACAATGCTCCCGGGTAATTTTTTTTCCACCCGGACTTCAGCTACCCTGGGAAGGGAAGCTACTTTTTCCCTTATTTCCGGAGTGCTTATTTTCCAGATATTCATCCCTTCCTGTAAGCCTGCAGCAGCGCATATTTCATCCGCGGAAAGCTTGTCCAATCCATTAATGGAAATTTCCCGTATGTCAAAACAAGGTAAACGTAAAAACAAGAGCATGGAGAGCGAGAAAAAAAGAAAAAGAAAAATTAAAACAAGCTTTTTTTTAATACCCTTGCGCCCTTTTCTTTCGGTTTGCTGTTCATGCTCTCCATACGAAGAATTTTGTGTCTTTTCTTTCATGATAACACCTAAATTTAAAGATCCCCTCTGCGAACTTCAGCAACTGGCTGCTTTTTGTTCATGCAGGCCTTTTTCTCTTTGTATTTTTGCCCCTAGTTTTTGCAGATCTATCTCCAAGCGTTCATAACCCCGATCTATATGCCGGATATTATGAACAGTTGTTATTCCCTCTGCCGCCAGCCCGGCAATTACCAGCGCTGCTCCGGCCCTAAGGTCAGTAGCAACAACATCTGTTCCCGAAAGCTTATCGACTCCCCATAAATAGGCTTTTCTTCCATCAATATGTATCCTGGCGTTCATTCGCTGCAGCTCATAAGCATGCTTGAACCGGGCTTCAAAAATACTTTCCACAATGGTGCTTCTTCCCCTTGCCAAGGCAAGTAAAACCATCATCGGGGCCTGCAAATCCGTAGGAAACCCGGGATAGGGCAGGGTGCATACCTTTTCCACGCCCTTCAATTTACTTTTCCGGATAAACAGGCTGTCTTCATAAGCTTCAAGCTCTGCTCCGGCTTCTCTCATTTTTGCCACAACCGCATCCAAATGAGAAGGAATAATTCCTTTAACAAGGATTTCCCCTCCTGTCGCTGCTGCGGCCATTAAAAAAGTCCCCGCAACAATCCGATCGGGAATAATCCGGTATGAGCAGCTCCCCAGCGCTTCAACCCCGGTAATGCGAATTGTATCTGTTCCGGCTCCCCTAACAATTGCCCCCATCCCGTTCAAAAAGTTCTGTAAATCCACTATTTCCGGTTCTTTCGCCACATTATGCAGAACCGTCTTGCCGCGCGCCAGAACTGCCGCCATCATAAGATTCTCGGTAGCGCCGACGCTGGGAAAATCAAGGTGAATTACCGCCCCTTTAAGATAAGGAGCCCGGGCAAATATAGAGCCATTTTCTTCGCGAATTTCAGCCCCCAAAGCTTCCAGGCCTTTAAAATGAAGATCAATAGGGCGAGGGCCTATGGAGCATCCTCCCGGATAGGTAACCCTGACCTTTCCCAGACGGGCCAATAGGGGACCCATCAGAAAAATAGAAGACCTCATTTCCCGCATTAATTCATCAGAAACGGCATAACTGGACAATCTTTTGGTATTTATGGTCAATGTGTTATTAGAAAAAACAACTTCCAAACCAAGGGATTCCAGAATAATTTTCATAACATGCATATCAATAATATCGGGAATATTAAAAAGCTCAATGTTTCTATCGCTACTGTTCAGCACCGAAGCAGCCATAATAGGCAGCATGGAATTTTTTGCCCCCTTAATAGTTACGGTGCCCTGCAGCGTATTTCCTCCTTCAATGACAAAGCGTTCCATAAACACTTTCTCTCCTTATTCCCTGCTGTTTTCTCCCACAATCTTGATCTCCAATTCAAGGTCTATTTTAAGCTCCGACCGGACCTTTTTTTGAATGACTTCGATCAGAGATAAGACATCAGAAGCTGTAGCATTTTTTACATTGACAATAAAATTTGCGTGCTCCGGTGAAACCATTGCTCCCCCGGCCATCAAACCCTTGACTCCCATATTCTCGATAATTTTTCCGGCGGCCATACCCGGAGGATTACGGAAAATACTCCCCGCGCTTGGAAGCAAGGGCTGCTTGGAACGTCTTTCCCGCTGGTTTTTCCGAACCAGCTCTTTTAATTCAGCCCCGTTTCCGGGAGATAGCTGAAAAAGCCCGCCCAAGATAATTATCTTTTCTTGCTGGAAAGTACTCCACCGGTAAGAAAAGTCCAGCTCTTTGCGTGTACGTACTTTTAGGTTCCCGCTGTAATCCATGGTCTCCACCTGCAAGACAAGCTCTCCGATGGAAGAACCATATGCCCCGGCATTCATATACAGCGCACCGCCTATGCTTCCGGGAATCCCCGCAGCAAATTCAAGCCCCTGCAAATTACGCTCGATGGACTTTCTTACCAGAACAGGCAGTGGAACAGCAGCCCCGGCATAGACAGTCCGGCCGCTAAATTGATAACCGGAGCAAAGCGATGATAAACTCAGTACAATGCCTCTTATCCCCCCGTCCCTCACCAGTAAATTTGTCCCTGCTCCTAAAACAAAAAATGGCAGGCTGAATTGCTTGACAAGTTCTAATACTTTTCTTAGCTCATCGCAGGTCTCAGGGAAAACCAGGCATTCAGCGGGTCCCCCGATTCCGATGGAAGTATGCCTGGACATGGGTTCTTCCAGCAAAGGGGGGGTGCGCAATATGTGAAACAGCTCTTTTTTCCAAGACACAAAAACACTCCTATTGGCAACATTATCTGTTGTAACTGCTCAGTCTAGGAGATAATCCGTTATACCGCTTAAGCAGTTACCATTATCTAAAATAAGCAACCCTTAAACCCATTTAACTACTATATTCCCTGAACGGCTTTTTCATAATTTATAGTATGCTCACAATGTAAACAAGGTTACTTTAGGCTACTTGTCCAACATTTTCAAATCCTTTAAGAAAGCATCAGACGGTAAATATTTTCTGCCGCCCCGGAAAAAGCGATTTTTTTACTGTTTTTTCTCATATTATCCAATTTTTTAGGGTTGTTCAATAATTTGTCAACATAAACTTGTAAAACTTCACCGCTTAAATCCTTTTCTTCAATTAGTTCGGCAGCTCCTTTTTCCAGCAGCTCGCGGGCATTCAACAACTGATGGTTGTGGACAACATTGGGGGATGGGATAATAATAGCCGGAAGACCCAGAGCTGTAATCTCCGCCAGCGTTGTTGCTCCTGCCCGTGTAATGATGAGGTCCGCTGCGGCCATGCTGATGGGCATCTCCTTCTGAAAGGGCTTTACTTTCAGCCTTCCCCCGTACTTTGCCAAGATATTCTGCGCCTTCAAGCGGGCCATTATTTCCTCATAATAAACGGTCCCAGTAATATACAATATCTGTATATTACTATTCTCTGCCGATTTGTCTAAAAAGTCAACCATGCTCTGATTTAATTTTAGAGCACCCCTGCTGCCTCCTACAGCCAGAACAAGGGGCAAATTCGCATCCATCTCCAGCATCTTTCTCGCCGTAGGCTTTTTGAGGAAGCCAACCTCTGAAGCACGCGGATTCCCCGTAGTGACCAAATTTGAACGCTTTAAAAAGTACCGAGCTGAGCTCTCAAAAGAGAGGCAAACCCGGTAAACCCAGGGAGCAAGAAACCGGTTCGTCATACCGGGTATAACATTTTGCTCGTGAAGAATAACTTTTTTTCCCTTTAAGATGGAGGCAATTACCATCGGTGCCGCGGCATACCCTCCCGTCCCAATGACAAAATCGGGCTTAAATGTATCTATAATTTTAAGGGCGCCGGCAAGAGAGCTGCCCAAAAGGGAAAAAGAACGAAATAATTGAGGAGAAAGACGGCGGGGCAAGCCTTTCACGTGCAGGGTTTTCATAGCAAATCCGGCCTCAGGTACAATTTGCTCCTCCAACCCTCCCTTTGCGCCCACAAATAAAATTTCCGCCCCGGGATTTACTCTTTTGATATACCTGCCCATCGCCAAGGCAGGGTAAATGTGCCCGCCTGTTCCACCGCCTGTAAGAATTACGCGCAAATTTCTTCCCCCTGTTTCGAGTAATATTCAAAGAAGCGATCACGAGGTTGCCCGGTTATAACGGGAAATATTCATTAAAATCCCCATGGCAAACATCATAAAGAAAAGAGAGCTCCCTCCTGCACTGATAAAGGGAAGATTAATACCGGTAATGGGAATCGACCCGGTCACAACTCCAATATTAATGATAACCTGCACCGCCACAATAGCAGTCAGCCCTGCAGCGAGAAGGCTGCCGAAAGTATCCGTTGCTGCTATAGCTGTTTTAAAGCCTCTCCAGATAAGAATAAAAAAAAGCAGCATAATTGTAAGCGCTCCGAGAAAGCCAAGCTCTTCTCCAATAATGGCAAAAATAAAGTCATTTTGCGGCTCGGGCAGATAGTATAATTTTTGCCGGCTCCTGCCGAGGCCAACGCCAAAAAAGCCTCCCGACCCCAGTGCATAAAGGGATTGGATAATATGATAACCTGTACCGAGCGGATCAGCCCAGGGATCCAAAAAAGAAAAGATTCGCTTCATACGGTAGGGTGCGCTTACGGCCAGGTAAGCAACTACCGGCAGGGAGGCGAGTATAAGGGAAAACAGCTGTTTTAAAGGAATGCCTGCCGTAAATATTACAACAACGGTCACTGCGGCAAGGGCAAGGGCGGTACCCAGGTCCGGCTGAAAAAAGATCAGCATAAAAGAGAGCCCCATAAATGCCAGGGGGATAAAGCTGCTCTGCCAAAAGTTTGCCATGTTCAAATTTTTCTTGCTTAAGAAAGAAGCCGAAAAGATAACCACAACCAGCTTGCTAAGCTCTGAGGGCTGGAGCGTAAAGCCTCCAATACCGATCCAGCGCCTGGCATCATAAACCTCGATTCCCAATCCCGGGATAAAAACCATTAGGAGCAAAATAAAGTTAAGGCCCATGAGCAGGGGCAACAATTTCCGCCATTTCCAATAGCTAAAATTTGCCGCGAGGATCATCCCTCCAAGCCCTAAAAGCACCCAGAACGCCTGGCGCCGCAGGAAAAAATAAGCGTCTCCCCTCGATTCCAGGGAAGTTATATAACTGGCGCTAAAAACCATAATAAGGCCGAACCCGGCTAAAATGAGAACCGTAAAAAATATGGCAAAATCAGGTTGTTTGCGCATTTCCCTTTCCGTTTGCCTCGTCCTCACCTTGCTATCTCTCCTTTAAGGCCAAAACAGCCTCCTTAAAAGCATTTCCCCGCTCCTCAAAATTTTTAAACATATCCCAACTGGCACACGCCGGTGAAAGCAGCACCGTATCCCCGCTCTTGGCAGAAGCTACCGCTTCCTTCACGGCAGCAACCATCCCGTCAACAATGAGGATATTGCTGAAACCGGCCTCAAAAGCAGCCTTGGAAATAAGGGGTGCTGTTTGCCCGAGAAGAATTAATTTTTTAACCCCTTCTTTTTGAAGGGCTCCGGCAAATTTTCGAAAATCACTTCCCTTGTCAAAGCCGCCGGCAATAAGAATTTTAGGTCCGGGTATAGCCTTCAGGGCATTCAAAGCTGCTTCCGGATTGGTCCCCTTGGAATCGTTTATAAATAAAATTCCCCGGAATTCCCCCGCGGGCTCCAGGCGATGAGCAACCCCCGGAAAAGTTTTAAGAACAGCGGCGATCTTTTCCGGAGCGATGCCACCCGCCCAGGCAATGGCTGTAGCAGCAAGAGCGTTTTCAAGGTTATGCAGTCCCCGGATACGGATATCGTCTTTATTGCAAACCTTATATTCCTGGTCCCCGCTGCGAATAAAAATTTGGTTATTGATTAAGAAAACTCCGGAGCCTAACTCCTCCTTGCGGCTAAAAAAGAGAACTTTTCCCCTGGCCGAGGAGGCAAATTCCCTGACCTCGGGATCATCCCAGTTAAGTATGGCCCAATTCTCTGGCCTCTGGTTCCTTAAGATCATCTTTTTGGCAGAAAAGTAGCTCTCCAGCGTCCCGTGATAATCGAGGTGATCGGGAGTTAAATTTAAAACCGCGGCAATATGCGGCGAAAAAAGGTCGATATTCGCCAATTGGAAGCTGCTTAATTCAACAATGACAATATCTCCCTCTTTGGCACTTAAAACCGCTTCGCTAAAGGGCAGACCTATATTTCCGGCAACATGAACCCGCTCGTACTGCTCCCGGAAAATTTCTCCCACCAGGGAAGTCGTGGTGGTCTTTCCGTTTGTTCCTGTAATACCGACGAGCATTCCCTGAAAGAAAAGATAGGCCAGTTCAACTTCAGAATAAACCTTTATACCGCTTTGGACAGCCTTCTGGAGCAAAGCTATTTGCGGATGGATCCCGGGGCTTTTAATGATCAGATCGATATCTTTCAAAAGGCTGACTTCATGCCCGCCGGTAACAAATTGCACCTGAGGGAATGGTAAAAATTCATCAATGACCTGCTGAAGCTGTTTACGATCTCTGCGGTCATTGGCAACAATTTTTGCAGCGCCGGCTTTTAGAAGAAGATGAATCGCAGCCTTGCCGCTGCCGGCAACACCTAGAACCAGAACTTTTTTTCCTTTTAATAAACTATTCACCGGCTCTCACCTTAACAGCCGCGAAAAGTCCAAAATGCCTACTACGGCAAAAATAAAGCCGAGAGCCCAAAAACCTGTCACCACTTGCCACTCAGACCATCCTTTCATCTCAAAATGGTGATGCAGGGGGGCCATTAACAACACCCTTTTCCCCGTCAACCGGTAAGAAATTACCTGGACAATAACGGAAAGCGCTTCCAGGACAAAAACACCCCCGATAATAATAAGGTATAGCTCCGCTTTAGTTAATATGGCGGCTGCAGCAAGGGCAGCCCCAAGGGAAAGGGAACCCACATCACCCATAAAAACTTTGGCCGGATGAAGATTAAAAATTAAAAAACCAAAAATTGCCCCAATCATTGTCCCGCAAAAAAGGGCTATATCCTGCATACCCTCCAAAGAAGCCAGAAATAAAAAGGCGAGGAACGCGATAATTGATGTTCCGCCTGCCAGGCCGTCTATTCCGTCCGTCAGATTAACCGCATTGGAAGCAGCGGCAATCATAATAAAAATTAAGAAGGGGTAAGTTAAACCAAGATCAAGCTGTATTGTGGAAAACGGGATATCTACCGTTGTAGAATGGCCATAAAAGATCAACACCAGGTAAAAGACCAGTGAAAAAACAAACTGCCCCATAAGTTTTTCCCTTGCCTTCAGGCCTAAACTGGTCCGGCGGACAACTTTGCGAAAATCGTCTAAAAATCCTAAAAGCGCGCTTGAAAGGGTAATACCCAGGGCCAAAATTAAAAAAGGCGTTTTCTCTGCTCCAAATAAAAGAATAAGCAACAAGGAAAGTAAAAAAACTATACCTCCCATCGTCGGCGTTCCGGCTTTGAGATAGTGCCTCTTAGGACCGTCCAAACGGACCTGCTGACCGAATTGCTTTAAACGGGAAAAGCGAATGTAAAAAGGAGAAATAATAACGCTTAAAATAAAGGCGGCAAAAGCCAAAACATATACTTTCGGCAAATCATTTTCCCTCCGCTTGACTGTTTTCCTTAAGTCCCGGTTCCTTGGACGGATTCACTGTCAGCCAAGAGCCCCTCGGTAATTTGCTCAAGCCGCATCATACGGGAGCCTTTGACAAGAACAACAGACCCCTTCAGTTCAAGGGATTGAAGATGTTCCAGGGCCAGCCGGGGATTTTTTACGGCAAATATTTTTCTTTCAGGTAGGCCGGCTTCCCTGGCTCCGCGGGCAATTAAAACCGCGAGTTCACCGACGGTTATCAAATAGTCCACAGGAAGATCGGCTGCGTATCTTCCAACGCTGAGGTGTCCTTCCTCCGCAATATCTCCGAGCTCCAACATGTCTCCTAAAACAGCGATTACCCTGCTGCTGCCGGCAAGGTCTTTCAGCGTTTGCAGGGCGGCTTTCATCGAAGAGGGACTGGCATTATAGGCATCGTTAATAACCTGGAAACCGCCTCTGGCTGTCTTTCTTTCCATCCTCATACCGGAGATTTTTGCTTCAGCCAGCCCTTTTTTTATGTTTTCAGATTCTATTTGAAAATGCATACCCACTGCGATGGCAGCCAGTGCATTATAAACATTATGTTTTCCCGGGACAGGTATTTCAAACTCCTGCCTTTTCATTTCCGGCATCTCCACAGTAAACCTTAACCCATTCCCGGAGGAAAAATAATTTAACGCGCGCAAATTCGCCCCTTCGCCAAAACCAAAATAAAACGTCTGCCCGGCAAAATTCTTGCCCATACGCAGCAAATAAGGATCGTCCCCGTTTAAAAAGGCCGTTTTCCCGGCCCCCAGAGCATCCAATAGTTCGTTTTTCGCTTTGCAGATATTTTCCACACTTCCCAGGTGCTCCAAATGAGCTTCCCCGATATTGGTAATAATCCCCATTGAGGGAACGGCTAAGGAAGCCAGCTTGGAAATTTCACCTAAACCGCTCATCCCCATCTCCAGAACCGCCACATCATGCTCCTTTTCCAGGCGGAGGAGCGTAAGGGGCACGCCCAAGTGATTATTAAAATTCCCCTCTGTTTTAAGCACATTATAGCGGGTTGCCAGAACAGAAGCAACAAAATCTTTTGTTGTGGTTTTTCCGTTGCTCCCTGTAACTGCAATAAGGGGTATCATATATTTTTGGCGGTAAAAAAAAGCCAGCTTATGCAAGGCCTGCAGGGTATCATCTACGGCAACCAGCGTTTTTCCGGGGGGAAAGCCTGATCCCTGGAGAAGGCTTAATTGGCGCTGCTCGACTAGAGAACCCGCTGCACCGTTTTCCAGGGCATTAAGAATAAAATTATGACCGTCTGTTCTTTCCCCCTTCAAGGGGATAAAGAGTTCTCCCCCCTTTGTTTCTCTGGAATCAATAAGAACCCCGCGAAAAGTTTTTTTCCCTCCGGTCAGAAGCACTCCTCCGGTTGCCTTTAATACTTCATCAACCAATAAAGACATATTTTCACCTATGACATTTTGATTAATCTTTTTTTAATAATTTCCTCGGCAACCTCACGATCATTAAAAGGAACAGTAGAATCACTAAAGATTTGATAATTTTCATGCCCTTTTCCGGCGATAATAACCATATCACCGGGTCTGGCCAGTTCAATACCGAGCTTAATCGCCTCATAACGTTCCGGTTGCACGGTATAGCCTGTACCGGATCCTTTTATTTCCCGCAACCCGACCTCCACCTCTTCAATGATCTGCCACGGATCTTCTCCCCGCGGGTTATCTGAGGTCAGGATTGAATAATCGCTGTACATGGCTGCGATACGGCCCATTATCGGCCGTTTACTCCGATCCCTTTCCCCGCCGCAGCCGAAAATTGTAATGATCTTACCCTGCACAAAATCCCTGGCTGCCTGCAAAATATTTTCCAAACCATCAGGAGTATGGGCATAGTCAACAATAACCGTAAAATTTTGCCCAAGATCAACCCGCTCAAAACGTCCTTCAATTCCGGGTATCTTTTCCAAAATTTCCTTAATTTTTAAGAGCGGTATTTTTTCCAGGAGAGCGACCGCTGTCGCGGCCAAGGCGTTGTAAATGCTGAATTTACCTGCCAGTTTCAGGGAAAAAAGTTCATTTCCCCAGGGCGTATGCAGCATATACCGAACCCCTAAGCCGTCCATTTTAATATCCCCGGCCCTGATATCAGCGGGGCTGTTAATACCGTAAGAGAGAACCTGAACTGTATTTTGCCGTAAAAAATAGTCAAAATACGGATCATCACGGTTTAAAACTGCAAAGCGCGGCCGTGTACCTTTGAAAAAGCTTCCACCAAGCTGAGAGAAAAGTTTTCCTTTGGCAGCAAGATAACGCTCAAAATTTTTATGAAAATCAAGATGGTCGCCGGTAATATTCGTCAGCACCGCCACATCAAAATCGCACCCGGATACTCGCCCCAGTTCAAGGGCGTGTGAAGACACCTCCATAACCCCGTGGGTTACCCCGCGATCGACCATAAGGCGCAATATCCTTTGCAGATCAGGAGCTTCAGGAGTAGTGGCCAGGGCAGGGAGACGTTCTTTTCCAATCGTGTATTTAATTGTTCCAAGCATCCCGGTCTTCCACCCCTGTCCGGCAAACAGCGCTTCGATTAAATGTGCTGTTGTTGTCTTCCCGTTTGTTCCCGTAATACCGATCAAACGAAGATGGGCAGAGGGAGTATCAAAAAATTGCTGGGAAATAATGGACATGGCTGTCCTTACGCTTGGAACAACAACCTTCACAGCTCCCCTCACTTCCCGTTCTTTCTCCAGAACAATTGCTGCGGCTCCGGCTTCTATAGCTTGTGGAATAAAATCGTGCCCGTCAAACTTATTTCCTTCCAGGCAAAAGAAAAGGAAACCCGGCTTTACCTGCCGCGTATGGTGAGCCAGACCGCGCACGGAAACCTGCTTCTCCCCCTCTATTCTCACCAGAGGAAGTGCACTTAAAAGTTCCTGGAGATTCCGGGAAATTTCCATTGCTATCCACCTTTTTCTTTTTATTATTAACCGCTTAAAACTTGATTATGTGAAATAACGCAACTAGTGAAGGGGAGAAGTAAATTGTACTTTCACGACCGTACCCTTTTGAACACGGGTACCGGCAGGAACTTCCTGCATGGTGGCAATTCCCGAGCCTGTCGGTTCCATTCTCAAACCGAGCCGGCCCAGCACTTCTCCTGCTTCTTTTACCGTCATTCCCAACAAATCCGGCATGGATAAATACCCTTCGTCTTCATCGCTCCAAATATCATCCAAGTAAACTAAAATACTTGTTTGGATAGGTACACTCACACCGGCTTTCGGAGTTTGTTCAACAATGATACCTTCCTTCCCGACCAGTTTGATGAGCAAGCCCCGGGTATCCAGCAGCGCTGCCGCTTCGTCTACGGTGAGACCCTTAAGGTCCGGAACCTGGACCTCGCGGACATCCTCGCCGGGGATCCCGGAGGGAGGAATTTCCAAATACGAAAGGACATCTTGCATAATATTTTTAAACAAGGGAGCGCTGACCTGAGAACCCCACTGGGGACCCCTTTTAGCTCCGTCAACAGCAATGTATAACAAGACCTGCGGGTCTTCTATGGGTGCAAATCCAATAAAAGAAAGGATATATTCCCCTGCGAGGTAAACCCCTCCGGGTCCGACCTTCTGGGCTGTTCCCGTTTTCCCGGCAATACGGTATCCTTCCATAAAAGCATTAACTCCGCTGCCCTCTTCAACAACCTTTTCCATAATTAAACTTACTCTGTGCGCGGTTTTTTCAGAAATAACCTGCCGGATTACTTTTGGTGAGCGCTGCTCTGTCGCTTCCCTATCAGGATCTCTGACTTCTTTTACCAAATAAGGCTGCATCAGGTAACCCCCGTTAGCGATTGCCGAAACCGCCATAACCTGCTGCAGGGGAGTCACGGATATTCCCTGCCCAAAAGAGGTTGTCGCCAGTTCCAGGGGGCCTACATCCTCCGGTCGGAAGATCAAGCCGGTCCCCTCACCGGGATAATCCAGGCCGGAACGCACTCCAAAACCGAAAGCCCTGATATAATCAAACAATTTTTCTGCGCCCAGTCTTTCCCCCAGAGCCATAAAGGCAGGGTTGCAGGAACCCAGGACCGCCTCCAGAAAATTAATTGCACCGTGGCCTCCCCTGTCGGAAGTCCAGCAACGGATTGTATGGCCGGCTACTGTTGCCGCTCCCGAACAGAAAAAACCTTCTTCCTCCCGGTATAAGCCCTCTTCTATAGATGCAGCAAGGGTTATTAACTTGAAGGTTGAACCAGGCTCAAAAGTATCCGTTACCGGGAAAAGCCTCCAGTAATCCTTATCATAATCATTATAGCTGTTTGGGTTAAAATCCGGTTTGGAAGCAGCAGCAAGAATCTCGCCCGTTTTCGGATTAACAGCCAACGCAAGCACTCTTTCCGGAGAGTATTCCGCCATAGCCTTGGAAAGCTCTCTTTCCACAATGAACTGGATCGTTTCGTCAATCGTAAGGATTAGATCCATCCCCTCTTTGGGCGGAATAAAGCGCCGGACGCCCGGTATTTCCCTTCCCCGGTTATCGGTTGGAAAAACTATACTTCCATCACGTCCTTTAAGCTCTTCTTCATAAAAAATCTCCAAGCCTGCCCAGCCCTGATCCATGCCGACAAAACCCAGCACTTGAGATAATAGGGATTCATTGGGATAAAACCTTTTTGTTTCCTGGGTAAAAGTAATTCCCGGCAGGTTCAAAAGTCTTACTTCCCTGGCCTCTTCTTCTTCAATTTTTCTTTTTACATAAACAGCAGCCCTCTCTTGAGTGATCAGTTCCAGTATGCGTTCCTCGCTCATTTCCAGTACCGGAGCCAATGCTTTAGCGGTAAAATACGGATCTTCGATCTGAGGAGGGATTGCAACAACTGTCTCCACCGTGGCGCTTCCGGCAAGGAGACAACCATTTCGATCATAAATGTTTCCTCTGGAGGAGCGGGCGGGAATACTTCTGTTCCACTGTTCCCAGGCTTTTTGCTGCAGTTCCTCAGCCATGGCAAATTGTATCCACCCCAGCCTGACAACCAGAGCCATTATAAGGAGGGTTGCTACGCCAAAAAGCCAGAGAAGCCGCCTGCGTATATGTAAATTGGAAGCGGTATCGCGAAACATTTTTCTCCTCATCGCCACAGGCTATTCACTTCTGGCAATGCGTATCCATTGCCTTTTTTCAGGATATTGCAGCCCCAGATCGTTTTTAGCAATTGTTTCAATTCTTTCCAGTGAGCTCAGGCTTTTAACCTCAATTTGTAAATGTTCTATTTCATTCTGAAGAGCTTCAATTTCTTGCTGGACCTGATGAATCTGATATTTTACTGCTATAACCCGGCTGTACTGACTAATAAGCCCTACGCTCGTCAGTAGAATAAAAAAGAGCAGAACACAAAATGCTAGGCTGTTCCAAGAAGCAGTTTCTCCTGCAGGAACCTTTCCCTGAGACCTATTTCTTTCTCTGTCCGGCAATTGTTGAGCCGGAAAATACCCGGATTGCACTTTCTTTTTCGTTACTAACAACTTTATTCACCTGCCGGATTAATTAGAACTTTTGAGTGGGACCGACCGCCTTAAAAAAGCTTCTCAGCCGCCCTTAAACGGGCGCTCGCGGCCCTTGGATTGCGAGATTCTTCCTCCCGGCTCGGAAAAAGAACTCGACGCGTTAATATTTTTAAAGAAGGGTTTTTCCCGCAAATGCAAACCGGAATTTCCGGCGGACAAATACAACCCCGCGCCTTATCTCTAAATGTCTTTTTTACGATTTCATCTTCCAGAGAATGATAAGACAAAACCACAATTCTACCTCCTGGGCGCAGTCGTCCAATCGCCCCGTCCAGTCCCCGGGAGAGGCTTTCCAGTTCTTTATTTACAGCTATCCGCAGTGCTTGAAAAATACGTTTAGCCGGATGGCCTCCCCTGCGCCTTGCTGCAGCAGGAACGGCGGACCTGATTATTTCCACCAGTTGACTGCTGCGTAAAACAGGCCCATGCTTCAGGCGATAATTGCTTATGAATTTGGCAATACGGGAAGCCCACCTTTCTTCACCATAGCGGCGAAACAAGAAAGTAAGTTCTTTTTGCGAAAGCTTTTGCAGCAAATCTGCGGCGGTGCAGGGAAGATCCATATCCATGCGCATGTCAAGTAAAACGTCATCTCTGTAAGAAAACCCTCTTCTTTTACAGTCCAACTGGTAGGAAGAAACCCCCAGATCAAAAAGAAACCCGTCTACTCTGTTCAGTTGAAGGTTTTGCAGAATCTCCTCAATTTCTGCAAAATTTCCTTTTACCGGAATAAAAGCATCTCCAAAAGGAGCAAGCGCCTTTGAAGCCTGTACCACAGCCTCGGCGTCCTGGTCTATCCCAATCAGCTTTCCCCCGGGAATGCGCTCAAGAATCGCCCGGGCATGTCCTCCCATTCCCAGGGTGGCGTCCACAAGCACTTTCCCTGGCCCGGGTTGTAAAAAGTCCAGGACCTCCTTTACCATTACCGGAACATGACCAGGCACCTCTTCAGATTGTCTTATCTGTCTTCCCACCCTTTGTTTTAAAACTCAAAATCTATCATTTTTTCCGCAACCTGCTCATAGGAGAGGTTTGACTTATTACTGTATTCTTCCCACTTTTCCTTGCTCCAAATCTCAGCCCTGTTGGATACCCCGATAAAAGTAACTTCCTTGTTAAGTTCGGCATGTTCCCTGAGTATGGGTGGAATAAGAATCCGCCCCTGTTTGTCAAGCTCCACCTCCGAAGCCCCGGAAAAAAACAACCTCATAAAAGCTCTTGCTTCAGCCCTTGTAAAAGGCATTGTTTTTAATTTTCTCTCAAGGTTATTCCATTCTTCCATAGGGTAAGCAAAAAGGCAGCTATCCAGGCCGCGCGTAATAATAAAACGATCTTGCAGCTCTTCCCGGAACCGGGAAGGGACGATGACACGGCCTTTATTATCCAGGGTATGATTAAATTCCCCAATGAGCATATTTTGCTATCCACCTGTTTCGGAATAAAGACAGATCTCCCACTTCATACCACTTCAAACCACTTCGCTCTATATTCTTTCCCCTCTTCAGAAAATCCTGCTTAAAGAGAAAAAAAAATATTAAAAATTTAAAAAATCATTCCTATTGATTTTCATACCGAAATAGGCTTCTTAACCAAACTTCCTATCTTGTTCAAAAAAAACAAAGCGATCATCCGTTTTACAAGAAAACGCCCGTAAGACAATAAACCACAAGGTATGTTGACCTTGTGGTTTATTGTCTTACGGGGTGATCTAGATTTCATCAAATTAAGATTACTATTCTCTAAAGAGGGTTATAAAGTAATCTCCACCCCATTCCCTAAACTTTTTCTCCCCAGATTATTTTCGTAGGGTAATTTGCGCAGCAGCCAGCGACCAGTGTTTACTTGTCTTGTCTTGTTTGTTCATGGCATAAACACAATCACGCCATGGGTGATTTTAGCATTATCAGCAGGCACAGGAAAAATAATGACCTTATGGAAACGGTCCGGTTGCGGCGCGCTTTGCCGTGCGATTCCGGAAAACATGGAAAACGGATCCTTTAAGTCCTCTAGAAAGAAGGTATCTCCGGCGAAAACCTTCCTGACTGCTGCAGCCAGCCGCAGATCGTTGATCTTGTATTGCAGAATGCGCACGGTTCCTTTTTCCAGATCCCTAAACCGCGTTTTCATTTCCGCCGCGAAGGCTTTGTTTATCATATACAGTTTTGCCTGTCAATACCTGCTTGACCCGGTCCGCAACGCCAAGCTCACGCACAATGGGGTCTTCAAAAACATTGTATTTGTCCACATGGGATTCCACGCTTCTGATACCTATCATCTCCAGCGTCGCTTTGTTAATCATCCTCGCTGTCCCATCAAGGGAAAAAATCTGAATTGGATAGGGGAAAAACTCGATCACTTTTGCCGGCAGTTCTTGTTTCTCAAAAAGCGTCTGAAATGATTTAACCAAGTTCCTTTTGGCATCGTCAAGCTGATCTGTCATGGACTACCCTCACTTCTTTTTAACCTGACATTTTCCGATATACAGACGGGGGGACGCCAACCTTCTCTCTGAATAATCTTGCGGAATGGCCATTATAATTCATGTTGCAGGCAGCAAACGCCTGCGCAATGGAAAGGTTGGGATCCAGCAGTTTCTCTTTCAATTGCTGATTTTATAATTGATATAATACTCATGGGGGGTTACGCCGGTATGCTTCTTGAACAGCTTTGTGAAATAGGCTTTGCTGAGGCACGCCGCCGCTGCGGTTTTGTTGACATCAAACTTGTCCAACCAATGGCTTTCTAGATATTCTTTCGCCTTTTCAATTTCATCTATGCCGCGATAAACCCTCCTGTTGATCAAAAGTGCCACAACATATATCACCCGTTTAGTGTCATCTAAAATAGGGAAAACCGTAATATCCTGGTATACGGCCTCCACATCATAGTCCTGTATACCGTATCGCTCCGCAATATCTTCCAAAGGCACTTTAACATCCGGGAAAAAGACGGTTTCTCCTTGAAAAGCCCGTTTTAATACATGAAGCTGGCCTAAGGCGGCAATGTAAGGATCTTTGAATATATTGTATTTCCCAACAACCATATCCTGGCTGCTAATATGATATTCGGACAACAGAGCATGATTTACCAGCACCGAAGTTCCGTCCGGGGCGTAAACCTGAATCGGGTAGGGGAAGAACTCGATCACTCTGGCCAGCAGTTCTTCTTTTCCGGAAAGGGATTGCAACGACTCAATAATGTTGTTTTGCTTGCCCTCCATTTTATTCCCCATTTTTTATAACCTGTTGCTATTTACATGATATCCCAGAATTGTTTTTTCTTTATATTATGCTATAGATTTTCATATATTTAAAGGTTTATCCTGATTTCAACAACCTAAATATTACCAATTACACTAGTTTATACTAGAAACTTAAATAAAAGAAAAATAATTTAAGAAAATAGCGCTATTTACCATCTTTTACCTTACACTTTCGTTATCCCGGGCTTTTAAGACAAATATCCCGAATCCCTTAGCCATGTTAAACATAGCTAAGGGATTCGGGCAGTGTACTCAGACTAAAGACCTCGTACCGCATCTGCGAACTTTATACAAGATACGCCATAAATAGTGTCGCGGTCCCAAAATAAATGACCAGACCGGTTATATCTTTAATAGTTGTGACAAAAGGGCCGGCGGTGATTGCCGGATCAATGCCAAAATGATTAAAAAAGAGCGGAACCAGGGTTCCGATCAAAGCCGCCAGGGTGATGTCAAGAAACATGGCCATCCCTACAGCAAGGCCCAAAAAAGGAAGGCCCTGCCAGATATAAGCAAAAACTGCTATAGCCAAACCGTTTATTAATCCCATAGTAATTCCCACTTTAATTTCACGAAAAAGGTATTTCCAGATATCGCTGGGACCAATCTCGCCGGTAGCCAGACCCCGCACAAAAAGAGTGGATGATTGGGTTCCCACATTCCCTCCCATACCCATAATTACGGGAATAAAAATCGCCAGAATAACAATGCTCTGCAAAGTGTCCTCAAATGCTCCAATCACGCTTCCCGACAAGAGCCCCCCCAGCAGGCTGATCAACAACCAAGGCAATCTTTTTCCCACAAGCCCAAAAACAGAAGCCCCCAGAAGATCGCTGCCTGTCACCTCGCCTGTCCCGGCAAGCCGGTAAATATCCTCCGTAGCTTCTTCCTCGATAACATCAATAATATCATCTACCGTAATGATACCCAGCAGCCGTTCTTCTTCATCCACCACCGGTACTGCCAGCAGGTCATACCTGGAGACAACACGGGCCACTTCTTCCTGGTCCATTTCTGCTGGAACGCTAATGACATTTTTTAACATAATTTCTTGAAGGAGCGTTCCGTCCTCTGCGGCTATTAAATCCCTTAAAGAAAGGACCCCGTTTAATTTTGCCTGTTCATCCACTACATAGACGTAATAGATTATTTCCGCGTCAGGTGCGATCTCCCGCAGGCGGGTTATCGCTTCTTCAACAGGGATATTCTGAGGAAGGGCGATAAAATCTGTTGTCATAATCCCGCCGGCAGTATCTTCCGGATATTTTAACAGTCCCCTAATTTCTTCCGCTTCTTCTTCAATATGTGCCAGAAGTTCTTTCGCTTCCTCAGGGGGCAGTTCTCTGACCAGGTCGGCTGCGTCATCAATATCCATTTCTTTTAAGATTGCGGAAGCCTTATGCTTCGTCAACAACCTTAAAAGAGATACCTGGTCAAAATCCTCCATCTCTTGAATTATCAGGGCAGCCTCTTCATCAGAAAGAAGAGCAAAGAGTTCTTTCTTTTGTTCGTCGTTTAGCTCATCTACCAGTTCTGCCAAATCGCTGGGATGGGTACCGTCTTTTATTTGAAGAACAATTTTTTGCATTACTTGCTGAATTGACAAACCCTCACCCCCCTTATGAAAAACCATCAGAATATCCGCTTTACAAGCACATTCTACAATATTCGCTTCAAACCAATTCAGGTATTTGTTCCGCAAAATTTAATAGTTACATTATATCACTATTTTTTTTGGGTGAAAAAAAAAATATGTAAAAACAAAAAGATACCCCACCATACCGTGGGCCTGCTTGTTTTGAACTGCTCTTCCTAAGGTGGGTGCCCTCTTACATGCTTTATAGGTCCCTCTTCAAGGGCATCTATGCTGCACATAAAGCCGGGATCCCTTTTCATAAGTGTTAGCTCAAAACTTTAGCGGCTACACGCATACAGTAGGGTACTTCTTCAATAATCTTCGCAAAATTATGATAGCACAGTTTTACTTATGTTGCAAGATGAAAATAGATCTCTAAATTTCTAAAAATCACCATTTTCAATTCTTACCGAAAGCGCGGCTCAAACGTCTTTTTTATTATTCCGCAAAACAGGAGAAATATGCAATTCAGCAAGCTGTCCGGCGGAAACAGGACCCGGAGCGCCCGTCAACAGGCAGTTTCCAGCCGCGGTCTTAGGGAAGGCGATGACATCCCTGATACTCTTTCTGCCTGCCATCAGCATGATCAGGCGATCAAGCCCAAATGCAAGACCGCCGTGCGGAGGCGCACCATACTCGAAAGCTCTCATCAAAAAACCAAATTTTTCCTCAATTTCCTCATCGGGCAAACCGAGCAGTTTGAAAATTTGCTCCTGAACTTCCTTACGGTGTATACGTATGCTCCCACCGGCAACTTCTACGCCGTTATAAACCAGGTCATAGGCTTGAGAGCGAACCTTCAGCGGATCAACGGCCAGTAAAGGAAGTTCTTCTTCCAAGGGAGCTGTAAAAGGATGGTGTACAGAATCATACCTTTTTTCTTCTGCATCATAAGCCAGCAGCGGAAAATCAACGATCCAGAGAAATTTATCTTCATTCTGAGGAATCAGGCCTTCACGGCGGGCCAGATGGACCCTCAACTGTCCAAGAACATCAAGAGCTTTCTCCCTCTTGCCCGCTATAAAGAGCAGAAGATCTCCTTCCCGGGCGTCAAATTTTTCTCTGATCGTATCAAGTTGTGACGGCGAAAAGAACTTGGCAATCGGTGTTTTAAAACCCTCACCGGTGACGATCATCCAGCCCAGCCCCTGAGCTCCCCAAGACTGGACCAGTGCTGTAAGATCGTCAATTTCCTTCCGGCTGTATCGGCCGCAATTTTTTGCATTTATACCTTTGACAATGCCCCCATCTTGAACAGCAGTTTTAAAAACCCTAAACTGCGAAGCAGCAGCGATTTCAGAAATATCGACAAGTTCCATAGCAAAACGGGTATCAGGCCTGTCGGAGCCGAACCTCTCCATGGCCTCCCGGTAAGGAAGAACTTCGAAGGGGATTTTGAGATCTTTGCCTTGAACCTGTTGAAAAAGATGTTTAACAAGCCCTTCCACTACGGACATAATGTCTTCCCGCGAGGAAAAAGACATTTCCATATCTATTTGGGTAAATTCGGGCTGCCGATCCGCCCTTAAGTCTTCATCCCGAAAACAACGGGCGATCTGAAAATATTTTTCCACCCCGGCAACCATTAAAAGCTGTTTAAAAAGCTGCGGCGATTGGGGTAGGGCAAAAAAACTTCCCGGAGAAATGCGGCTGGGAACCAGATAATCCCGGGCCCCTTCGGGAGTGCTGCGCGTTAACATGGGTGTTTCAATTTCCCAAAAGCCTTCCCCGTCCAGGTACTTCCTCGCTTCTAAAAGGATTCTGTGACGGAAATGAAGCAACTCCAACATTTCAGGCCTGCGCAGATCGAGATAACGATAGCGCAGGCGCAAATTTTCATCGGTATCAATATTATTTTCAATATAAAAAGGAGGCGTAAGAGAGGGATTCAAAATTTCAAGGGCATCTGCCGAAATTTCAATTTCTCCTGTTTTTAACTTGAGATTAACGGTCTCCGGGGATCGTGGAACTACCTTCCCCCCTACGGCAACAACATATTCCGGCCGTATTTTTTCCACCTGATTAAAAAAAGACTTGTTCTTTTCCTGGTCGAAGACAACCTGAACAATACCGGTACGATCGCGTAAATCGAGGAAAATAAGCCCCCCATGATCCCTGCGTCCTTGGACCCAACCCGCCACTACTACTTTCTCACCGACGTTTACTTTTGTTAATAATCCACAATTTGTATTTTTTTTTAAAGTCATCAGCGTATCTCCAGCCTTCCGAACTTTATTTAGGCAGGTTTTGCTCAAGTTATATCAAGAGGGCAACCTTTTCCTGCTTAAATGATTTTAGCCAATGTCGGACACCTTGTCAACTCATCCTCAAAATTGTCTCAATTTCTTCTTTAGGCATGGGTTTATAAAAAAAGCGCGAGATTACTCGCAACTTTGCAAATTAGGCTGGGGTTAAAAAAGCTTCCGGCTGTCCAGCAAGATCGTAACGGGTCCGTCGTTTTCCACATGCACCTTCATCATGGCCTGAAAAATTCCTGTTTCCACCCTCAAACCTTTTTCCCGCAGCATCTTGCACAAATATTCGTAAAGATACTTAGCCTTATCCGGCCTTGCTGCCGCAAAAAAACTCGGGCGACGGCCTTTGCGGCAATCCCCGTACAGAGTAAACTGGGAAATACACAAAACCTCTCCCCCGGTTTCCAGCAAAGAGAGATTCATTTTCCCCTCCTTATCTTCAAATATCCGCAGAGAGGCAATTTTCTCAGAAATATAGCGGCAGTCTTCTTCCCTGTCATCTGCTCCGATCCCGGCAAAAACAACTACACCCGCCGAGATTTTCCCAACAACTTTTCCATCAACCTCTACCTTCGATTTTCCTGCCCTCTGCACGACGGCACGCAAAAAAAACACCACCTTTACCAAGAAGTCTTGAGGTAAATATAAGGTTGGTTTATTTTTTTCTTACGGCAGAACTTGACCCCGAGCGCCTTCTGACGGAATAAACATCTTTTAGGCGCCTGACTTTATTCATGATATGCTCCAGTTGTTCCAGGTTTTTAACCACAAAGGTAAGATTAACAACCACCATTTTATCCCTGGTTGTCCGGCCGTTTACCGCGGTAATATTTATCTTACTTTCGCTGACAGCATACATAACTTCAGCAAGAAAGCCGGGTCTTTCCATCGCGATAATCTCTATTTCAACGGGAAAAGAAAGATCATCTGTTGCTTCCCAGCGCACATCCAGGAATCTCTCTTTAAGGCTTTTAAGCAATGCAACATTGGGGCAATCGATACGATGGATAGAGACTCCCCGCCCCCTGGTTACAAACCCTGTGATCTCGTCCCCCGGCAGAGGATTACAGCATTTCGAAAAACGCACCAGTAGGTTATCAATCCCTTGTATTCTAACACCCCTTAAAGGACGGGAAGCTTCCTTCCAAGGTTTAATTTCAACCGGCGGAAGATTCTTCTCTTCACCGAATTTTTTCTTATATTCGTCTCTTAACTTTGTAATAAGTTGCTTTGAAGATACACCGCCGTACCCTACTGCCGCATACACATCATCCGCTGAAAGAAGGTTGTATTTTCTTCCCACGTCTTCTAAAAGCTGATCTTTCAGAAGGAGGTGCGGTTCCAACTGCAGCTTGCGAATATCCCTCTCTAAAATCTCCTTGCCTTTGGAAATGTTTTCTTCACGGCGTTCCCGTTTAAACCAGCCTCTGATTTTGCTTTTTGCCTGGGAGCTTTTAACAATTTTTAGCCAGTCCCGGCTGGGCGTCCCCTGTTTGCTGGTAATAATCTCTAGGATATCTCCGGTTTTTAACTGGTAGTCTAAGGGAACAATCCTCCCGTTTACCTTTGCTCCCACACAATGGTTTCCGATATCGGTGTGAATTCTATAGGCAAAATCCAGCGGAACAGACCCCTTGGGGAGATCGATCACATCCCCCCTGGGGGTAAAAACGAAAACCTCATCTGAAAAGAGGTCAATTTTAAGGTGCTCCATAAATTCATGGGCATCTTTTAAATCCTGCTGCCATTCGAGCAGCTGCCGCAACCAGGAGAGCTTTTCCTCAAATTCCTTGTCATCTTTAACCTTTTCTTTATACTTCCAGTGAGCCGCAATTCCATATTCTGCCGTGCGGTGCATCTCCTTTGTTCTAATCTGCACCTCAAGGAGTTCATTTTCTGCACAAACAACGGTTGTATGCAGAGACTGGTACATATTCGGCTTGGGCATGGCGATATAATCGTTGAATTGACCGGGTATCGGCCTCCAAAGGGTGTGAACAACTCCGAGGGATGCGTAACAGTCCCTTATGGTTTCAACAATAATGCGCACTGCGGTCAGGTCATAGATCTCAGAAAAGTCCTTACCCTGCTCCTTCATTTTATGGTAAATACTGTAAATATGTTTAGGGCGGCCGCTTATATCGGCCTTTAAACCTGCCTCATCTAATTTCTTGCGCAAAATTTCAATTACCTGATTAATAAACTCTTCCCGTTCCTTTCTTTTTTTAGCCAATTTGTCAACCAGGTAATAGTAATCGTCGGCATTTAAATAACGGAATGCCAGATCTTCCAGTTCCCATTTTATTTTATAAATTCCCAGCCGGTGAGCAAGGGGCGCATAAATCTCCAGCGTTTCCCGGGCTATTTCTTTTTGTTTGGAATTGTTCAGGTAACGGAGTGTGCGCATATTGTGCGTCCTGTCGGCCAATTTGACAAGAATAACTCTTATATCCCTGGCCATGGCCACAAACATTTTTCTCCATGTTTCGGCCTGGTGTTCCTCCTTGGAACGGAATTCCATACGGCTCAATTTTGTTACTCCATCAACTAGTGCTGCGACTTCCTCTCCAAACTCATCATCAAGCTCTTCATAAGTTACGGGGGTGTCCTCCAATACATCGTGAAGGAGACCGGTCATGATTGTCACGAGATCCAGCTCCAGCTCGGCTAAAATAGAGGCAACCCCCAGGGGATGAGTAATAAAGGAATCCCCGGAAACTCTCTTTTGTCCCTCATGGGCTTTCAGGGCGAACTGGTAGGCTTTACGGACAAGCGCCCAATCCTCTCGTTTTTTATTATAACGGGTAAAACGCCTTTTTAACTGCTGAAGGCTCATTTTTCTCTTCCTTTTATCAAGTTTTTCAAGTTTTTATCCCGGAGAAGCGATTTCCTTAGCTGGCCGGAAGCGCGCTTTATGGAAATATTCTCACGTTTTTCTTTCTGTTAATGCTGCTTCAGCAACAAGACGGCATGCTTCAGTAAATATTTCTTTTTCAATTTCCTGGCGTTTGGTATTTATCTGCAGGAGGATCTTCGCAATTTCTTGTGCAGCCCCGTGGTCCTTTTCCAGCAAAAAACGTATGGCAAGATGGGCATCTCCCAGAGGTCGCCGGGGGCATTCAGGCGTATCCGAAACTGCCTGCTGAGAATTGCTTCAACAAGTTTATAAGCAATCCCCGCGGCGCAAAGCATTTTAAAAGGGTAGGGACAATCGATTCTTTGTGGATTAATCACAGCAACGGCAGGCGGCAAAACATCTAGAGGCAGATGGTGATCCCTCACAACTATATCCATTTCCATTTGCCGAGCAAGTGATACTTCTTCCTGCAAAAGTGATACCGCAATCAACGGTAATGACCGGGGAGCAGCCTTTAAGTTCTTCCGTTCCGGACCGGCTCAAACCGTATCCTTCGGCATAACAGCTGGGAAGATAACGTCCTCAAAGGCTTGGGAAATAATATTATATTAACAGCCAAGTCCATATCTTTCATGCAAAAAGGGGAATAAAGCTGCGAGAAGGCAGGTTTCAAAAAGGCTTCTCCTTCCTCAACGCTACTAATTCCCCTGTTAATAAGGATCTGGGCCACTGCTTTTGTGCCAGGAAAGTCCTTTTTTCAATATCCTGCGGGTACAGGCTCCATTCCTTGTGCATGCCTGTTCTTGTCCATTTAGTTCTTTTCAAGTGTGATCTTTCCGTTCCTCGACTTTTGTATTCTCCTTCGGCTCAATATTTCGAGAACGGTTTTGTCCCGAAAATTCCACAGCATCACTTGCTTCAGAAAAAGCTTGCTGGAACTGACCTGCCTGAACCTGAAAAAAATCCCGTTCCTTTTCCAGTTCCTGTACTCTTTCTTCCATAATTCTCAAATCGTTACGCAAACTGCGAAGTTGAAACGATGCCTTAACTTGGCGGACAAGATTGAATAAAAAGATAACAAAAGCTCCGCAAACAGCCGAACAAAGAATAACAATTATTGCGGACACTTCCGCCTTCCCGAAGAGATAATTAATTAAAACCGGCTGGCTGTTGGCAAGGGCAAATACAGCAATAATTACACTAAAAACTAGACCCGCAAATATGCTGAACTGGCTCATCTTCTTTCCCCCTTTGAATATGGCTCCGTCCGTTTTATAGTTCATTCTGCATAAAAGAAAGTATTTCCTTCTTTCTTTCTCCGGAGCCTATGTCCCCTGGGAGTTACTTTTCAGATGTATTACAAATAAAGTTTCACTTATCATTAACCTCCGAGCAGTTACTAAAGTTTTACGCAGGCGCTTTTTCTTCCTTCATTCCCATTTTGCGCAAGGAGAGCAACAGCGGACCGGAAATAAAAATAGAGGAATACGTTCCACTGACAACGCCGATTAACAAGGCAATGGCAAAAACCTTCAGATCCATACCGCCGACAAAATAATTAAAGGCAATTAAAAGGGAAATCAGAACAAATAAAGTTGTTAAAGAAGTCCCTATTGTTCTCGTTAAAGTTTCATTAATACTGTCGTTGACCACCTCTTCAACCGTCCTTTGCCGCCTGTACTTGAGATTTTCCCTAATGCGGTCAAAGATGATAATCGTAGCATTAATCGAATAACCGATAATTGTTAATACAGCAGCAATAAAGGGACTGTTGACTTCCACTCTGAAGATGGAAAAAACGGCGACAATGACGAAGGCGTCATGCATTAGGGCCAGAATTGCCGCCAGTGAAAATTTAAATTCAAAGCGCAGCGTGATATAAACGATCATCCCTATTGCGGCAATCAGCAGCGCAAGAAAGGCTTCCCTGGTCAGTTCTTTGCCGATAATTGCCCCCACATTGTCCACCCGCAAAACATCTTCTGCAGTCATCTCCGGCCATTTTTCCATAAAAGAATTAATAATCTCCTGGCGGGTAGGCTCGTCCAGGTGGGGGGTTTTAATAATAATCTCGTTCCCGCCGGATTGATCACCATGGCCGGCTCTTTGCAAAGGCGCTCCGGACAGATCAAAAGGCGCAAGGACTTCCCTTATCTCATCCATCTGAAAGCCCTCCTCCAGCCTCAGGTGCAAGATAGTGCCCCCGGTAAAATCAATACCCAGGTTTAAGCCGTTGGTAGAAAGGGAGACAACTCCGGCCAGAATGACAACAAAAGTCAGTATAAGAGCATAGCGGTAATACTTTACAAAGGGAATATTAAACCTGGTCACTTGCTTGTGCCTCCTTTAATCCTAAATATCGGGGGGTTTTGATCATTCCTGAGCGGGCTGCCAGGCGGAGCATGAAACGGGTTAAAAAGAAAGCAGTAAAAAGGCTTACCACGATACCGACGAGGAGGACTATGGCAAAGCCGCGAACAGACCCGCTGGCAACGATAAACAGCACTGCCCCGGCGATAATAGTTGTAATATTTGCATCGAGAATTGCCCTTAAAGCCCTTTCAAAACCTGCATTAATCGCGGTTAAGGTTGTCCTGCCCTTGTGCAGCTCCTCCTTGATTCGCTCAAAAATAATGATATTGGCATCAACAGCCATACCTATAGAAAGGATTAGACCGGCAATCCCCGGTAAGGTCATTGTCGCTTTAAACCAGAACAGTATAGCAAAAACCAGGGCTACATAAACCACCAGGCTGATCACGGAGATTAATCCCGCAAAGCGATAGAAAAATAGCATATAGAGTATAACCATAATCAGACCCGCTACCCCGGCAGAAAAACTTAACCTAAGGGCGTTTTCACCGAGCACGGGTCCAACAGAGCGGGTCTCCAGTTCTTCCAGCTCAACGGGAAGCGCGCCGGAGCGAAGCAAAAGCGCAATATTGGCGGCTTCCTCCGCAGTTGGAATGCCGGTAATCATTGCATTTCCATCCTCAATCACATTCTGGACCGTCGGAGCGGATATCAGCTCCTCATCAAGATAAATTGAGATGGGCTGATGCAGATACTTCTCCGTAGCCGCGGCAAATTTTTCTGCACCCTCTTCGTCGAACTCCAAGGTAACAATGGGCTCGCTGTACTGTCCCCGGGTAAAATTCGCGGTTTTAAGATTCGCACCTGTTAACAGCACTTCACCTTCCGGGCTTTTAAAGGTTAGCTGGGCTGTCCGGCCGATGATTTCCATCGCTTGGGCCTGGTCCTCAATCCCGGGAAGCTCAATGCGGATACGCCTTTCTCCTTCGCTCTGAATAATGGGTTCGGCTAATCCGAGTTCATCAATCCTGTTGCTGATAATCGCCATTGCCCTTTGTATCGCATCTCCATCTTCCGAACCATCTAAAGATTTTGCTTCCAGGAGAACGTAAACTCCGCCTTCCAGGTCAAGGCCTTTTCGCATATACTTTTCCCAGTTAAATAAGAAAAACCCGGAAGCAGCGACCAAAACCACAGTAATAAGGATAAAAAGTACCGGGCCTCCCCGGGAACCTCTCTTCTTTAAACTCAATTGAATTCCCCCTAACATTCCTGCCTTTACAATAATTGAGTACCATTAATTACAAGTGAAAATCGGGCCGAAAGAAAAGCTGCGGCACGGCGGCATAAAATCATACGGGATAAAAAGATTTCGAAGTATTCCATTACCTGGCTGATACTGGTATCAATTTTTAGTTTTAAAGTGATCACCCTTTCCGCGGGTTCAATATTCAAATAAGAATCATCGAGAGCATCGTCAATTCTTCTGTAATTGCTATAATCCATAGGCACACCGGGTTCAAGCTCGAGGGAAGATTCTTCCACTGCATAGTTGACCCGGTCATGAATGTCAAATCTGACAAAATTGCGGTTTCGGACCCTGGTCCTGTGAACATCAGCCTTATCCGCCAGAATAACCGCGGAAGAAATATTGCTGACCGGATGACCGTAAATTTCGTCATGATTCCCTATGGCCGCGGCAATTTCCGCAATTTCCGATTCATCCATGCCAAGATCTTTTAAAATTGTGATGGCAATTAAAGCGCCGGTATAATAGTGATGACTCCGTTCCACCATATTCCCGATATCGTGCAGTTGCCCCGCAATAGCAGCAAGCTGTGCCTCACGCTGTGGATAGCCCAATTCAGACAAAATCCTATACGCTGTATGGGCTACCATATCCGCATGGCGAAAACCGTGTTCCGTAAAGCCCATCGCCCCGAGATTATCATTTGCCCGCCTAATGAAGGCAGTTACCATGGGATGGTTCTGAATATCATCAAGAGTTATGAGTTTTTTCGGCGTTTTATCATTCATGTCTTCATACCTGCTTTATTTTAATTGCTCCGATGTTTTTTTTCCTATCTACTTCCCTCAAGTTTCAGTAATTTTTCTTTCCAGTGGAGGCCTGCTCCAAATCCCACCAGTTCTCCCCGGCTTCCAATAACCCGGTGGCATGGGATAAGAACAGGCGTCAGGTTTCGTCCAAGGGCTTGGCCGACAGCCCTCGCGGCGCGAGGTGACCCGACTTTTTCTGCCAGTTCTCCATAAGTACATGTCTGTCCAAAAGGAATTTTTTTGGTCATCTCCAGGACTTTCCTGGTCCATGGGGTATAATCCTCCATGATAATTGGATAGTCCCAATCAATATCCCTTCCCTTTCCGGCAAAAAAAAGCTCAAGGTCTCTTTTCAAACCGGGCCACGGTATTTGCCCCTGCTCTCCGGATTGCGAAGGCAGCCCGCTGTAAGTTAGCAAAACGCGGTAAATACCCTCGGACTTATAATAGATTGTAACAGTTCCTATAGAGACTTCCAATGTAAAATGATTGCAACAAATAAAATCTTTTATTTAATGTCACCAGCTTTCCAACAGAAAATCAGGAACATAAAGCAAAGTTCCAATCTTAGGGAGAAAAAAAGGTCCGGTAAAAACAACTCCGCTCGCCTGTATGACAGGCAGGTCCTGTCTGCTCGGCTTTGATAAGGAGAGTATCCGCATCGCAATCATAAAGAATTTCTTTTACCTTTTGAATATGCCCGGAGGTTTCACCTTTTTGCCAGAGTTTTTGCCTGCTGCGGCTCCAAAACCATGTCAATCCCGTTTCCATTGTTCTTCGTAAAGACTCCTTGTTCATATAGGCCAGCATAAGGACTTCGCCGTTTTGGTAATCCTGAACGATTGCAGGAATGAGACCCTGTTGGTTAAACGTAAGCATATCCGTCATTGTTTCAAACGACATCAGTTCATCCGCACCTCCACACCTTGCTGCTGCAAGTATTTTTTAAGTTCTCTTATTTCAATATGCCTGTAATGAAATACAGAAGCCGCCAAGGCTGCATCAGCCTTTCCTTCAGTCAAGACCTGGGCAAAATGCTCCATGCTTCCGGCTCCTCCCGAGGCAATAACAGGAATGTCAACCCTTTCAGCTACAGCTTTGTTAAGGGGGATATCAAAGCCGTCCCTGCCGCCATCTGCGTTCATACTGGTCAGCAATATTTCTCCCGCGCCGAGCTCTTCAACCCTGGCAGCCCACTCTACTGCAGATAATCCGGTTGCCTTTCTTCCCCCGTGGGTATAAACTTCCCAGTCCCCTTTCTCCGCATTCCAGAGGGCATCAATGGCAACAACAATACACTGCCTACCGAAAATCCGGGCGCCTTCAGAGATCAGGCCGGGACTTTCCACTGCGGAAGTATTCAAAGAAACCTTGTCCGCGCCGGCCTTCAAAATATTGCGGATCTGGTCAATTGTGCCGATCCCCCCGCCAATAATAAAGGGTATAAAAACAGCTTTGGCAGTCCTCCTGACCACATCCACCATCGTTTCTCTCCCCTCAAACGAGGCCGTAATATCCAGGAAAACCAATTCATCGGCACCGGCTTTATCGTAAAAAGCTGCCAATTCAACGGGATCTCCGGCATCTCTTAAGTTTGCGAACCGGACCCCTTTGACCACCCTGCCGTCTTTAACATCAAGGCAGGGAATAATTCTTTTCGCCACCATAACCACCTCTCCCTACCCCTCTATTTCCTCAATAGCTTCTTCTAACTGAATATTCCCGGTGTAAAGGGCCTGTCCGACAATAACACCGCTTATCCCAAGATGCTCCAGTTCTTTCAGGCGGCGCAGATCATCCATGGAGGAAACCCCTCCGGAAGCAATGAGCGGAATGTCGAGCACCCCGGCCATTTCTTTTAAAGCGGAAAAATTGGGTCCCTCAAGGGTTCCATCCCGTGCAATATCAGTATAAATAATTTCAGCCACACCCAGTTCCTGCATTTGCAAAGCCAAATCAAGCGCCTTTATGCGAGAACGCTCCGTCCAACCTTGAACGGCAACCATACCGTCCCGGGCATCGATCCCCACAAGGATGCGCGTCCCGAACTCCTCTACAAGTTGGCGGACCAGTTGGGGCTTCTGAACTGCAATTGTGCCGAGAATAATTTTCGAAACACCAAGCCTGAAAGTCTCCTCTGCCGAGTCGCGATCGCGAATGCCCCCGCCCAACTGAACGGGGATTGTAATCGTTGAAACAACAGCGGTTATCGCCTGGGCATTAATGCGTTTCCCCTCAAAAGCACCGTCCAAATCAACCATGTGGAGGCGGCGGGCTCCTAAGTCCTGCCACTTCCTGGCTATTTCGGCAGGGTTATCGCTGTAAATTGTCTCCCGGGATCTTTCCCCTCTTAAAAGGCGAACGCACTTTCCTTTGTGTAAGTCAATCGCTGGAATAATTTCCATGCAAAACCTTCCTTCCAAAATTTTCAAGTACCTTCAAGCCGGCTTTACCGCTTTTTACCGGGTAAAACTGAAGACCATAGTCATTGTCTTTTTTTATTGCTGCAAAAAATCAACCGCGTAGTGGGCAAGAGGTCCATTCCGGTTGTACTCCGACCCAGAAGGCGGAATATGAATAGGCAAAATAAAAATAGCTGCCCTCAAAATTGTTTCTTAAAGATGGATGTATTGTAACACGGGCACTAAAGCGCTGTCAACGAAATGGCCAAAACAAGATGCCGCCCGGACTTTGTCTTTTTACACATCAAAAGTACTCGTAAAATTCCAGAAAGAGAGGGATCGGATCTTCATTAAACAGAGAAACCCAATAGATTATCCTCTCCTTATTGTAATAATAATTATTTTGCATAAATCCCTTCGCATGATTAACCTCCACGTTTTGCAAATAAAAAGAGCCATATTCTGTAAAATTCTGGCTCTTTTTAATTTGACAATTAACCTTTTCCATATGCTTCTTTGCTTCTTCTGATGAAGAAAACTCAAAAAGCCAAAGAATAACCTGTTCATGATTGCCGCAATAATAGGAAATGAAAACTTGCTTAAGGGGAGCTTCTTCACCATGGATTTTACGCGCGTATTCCATGGCTTCTTCTCCGGTAATAAGATTATCAAGCAGAAGACCATCTACCATGAAGGGAAACTGAATATCTTCCGAATTTGGTGGAGGCTCACCCACATACATATCCTCAAATAACAATTTTTTCCCTTGTATTCTTACGTTTTCCGGGAAAAAAAAGCGCCCCAGGGAAAAGCCTATTCCCACAAAAATAAGCGCGAGGAAAAATAGTTTAAAAGACTGCCGGTACAAAGTGTAATGCCCCCAAAAACAAAATTAAGGAAGTTGTTCTATATATTATTCCACTTTGGGGGAATAAATCCTTTTTTTAGAAAAAGTTTTACAGATTGAATGTACCGTGCAGTACCTTTACGGCGCGATATAAATCGTCCTCTTTTATCAGCAAGGAAATAGTGATATTTGAATCTCCTGACTGTAGGATTTTGATATTATCCTCATTTAAAGCCTTCACAACCCTGGCCATAACTCCTGGAATACTGTGCATTCCCACTCCGACAACCGAAACTTTGGCGCAGTTTTTTTCCAGCCGGTAAGTCAAACCGAGCTTCCTAATAATATCTTCAACTCTGCCGCTGTCTTCTTCCTTCACTGTAAAAGCCTTTACACTGGGGAAAACGCTGATCATATCAATATTTACATCTGCTTCTCCAATTCGCTGAAAAATCTCCAGTTCTTTCCAAGGATCGGTATCTTTAAATTCGATGAGAAACTGGACCAGGTTCACCGCATGGGCGATAGCGGTCACAGCCCTTCGCCCTCGGGTACTGTAACTCCCTTGCAGCAATGACGATTCTCCGGTAATAAGCGTCCCACGGGAGGAATCGTCCGGGTTCCGAACAACTACGGCGATATTATTGCGCATGGCAACTTCTACTGCACGAGGATGAATGACCTTGGCCCCTTCGTAAGCCAGCTGGCAGACCTCGCCATACGTAATTTGCTCGATAATTCTTGCTTCTTTTAAAAGGACGGGATCAGCCGTCATGATTCCGGCAACATCCGTGTAAATCTCTACTTTCTCCGCTTTCAGCGCTGCCCCCAGGATAACGGCCGTAGTATCGCTCCCGCCCCTTCCCAGAGTATTTACCTCTCCTTTGCTATCCGTTCCCTGGAAACCGGCTATCACCGGAACCTCACCCTTTGCCAGGGACTCTTTGACTTTTTCCGGCCGGCAATCCACAACCTCCGCTTCGCCATAACAGCCATCCGTTAGCAAGCCGGCCTGTGATCCGGTTAAAGCGCGGGAAATAATACCTTTTTTCACCAGGGTTGCCGCCACTATTGTTGCGGAAATAATTTCTCCACAGGACATGATCAGATCCAGCTCACGCAATGAAACATCATTGTGTTCCTGCAGGACAAGAGATTTTAAGGTATCCGTGGAATAAGGGTCCCCGTTTCTTCCCATTGCTGAAACAACGACAGCGACCTGATAACCGTTCTCCCTGGCCTCAGCCACCCTGCGCACAACCATTTCCCTTTTTTCAGGAGTGGAAACAGAAGTCCCACCATATTTTTGGACAACGATTTTCACGCTTTATCACCCCACATGGCCTAAATAATTTAGATAAGCAATTCGGCAATCTGAATCGAGTTAGTAGCAGCACCTTTACGAATATTGTCGGCGACAACCCACATATTGAGCCCATAAGGCACAGAGCGATCGACACGAATCCTGCCTACGAACACTTCATCTTTTCCTTCTGTAAGGATTGGCATGGGATAAAGCAGTTCCTCCGGATCATCCATGACAACAATTCCAGGCGCGCCTGCAAGTACTTCACGGGCTTCCTGAGGGGAAAGGGGAGAATTTAATTCAACATTAATTGCTTCGGAATGACCGTTTAGCGAAGGGACCCGGACCGTTGTTGCCGTGATGGGCAGATCGGGTATTCCCATAATTTTGCACGTCTCACGTATCATCTTCATTTCTTCTTTTGTATAATCATCTTCATCAAAAACATCGATATGCGGGACCATGTTAAAAGCTATTTGGTAATGTTTTTTAGCCCCTTTGTAAGGTATCCTTCCCTTGACAAGCTCTTTGTTATTTAATACGGCCTCGCTTTGGGCAATAAGTTCATCGACTGCTTCCTTGCCCGCACCTGAGACAGACTGGTAAGTGGCAACAACAACCCTTTTTAAACCTGCAGCCCGGTGCAGGGGTTCCAGAGCGACAACCATCTGAATAGTAGAACAGTTTGGATTGGCGATAAGACCTTTATGATTTAAAGCAGCTTCTGGATTTACTTCAGGAACCACCAGCGGAACTTCAGGATCCATGCGAAAAGCGCTGCTGTTATCAACCACAACTGCCCCGCATTTAACTGCTTCAGGGGCTAGTTGTTCGCTTATTTCGCCTCCCGCGCTGAAAAAAGCAAAATCGATCCCCTGAAAAGAAGCCGGTACTGCCTCCTCAACAGGGTAATCAACTCCCCCGATGCTGATTTTCTTATCGACAGAGCGTGAGGAAGCCAAAAGTTTCCAACCTTTAACAGGAAAACCGCGCTCCTGGAGAACCCGGATAACAGTCTGGCCAACCATCCCCGTAACTCCAACAACTGCAACATTATACCCCGACATAATCCATCCTCCTTGTTTATTATCTTATTATTGGGTTTCCTTTGACGTAATCCTAACGGCGCTGCCGAACTTAAGCGGCTTCGCTCCAGGACAACAGTGTTCTGCCGCTCCTTCCATTACTGCGGTTATAAAAATTTAAATATAATTATTGTTATTTACACATACAGAAAATTGTTAAAAAACCAGCCAACAATTCTAAACCAGAACTTGCGAGGCCTTTGGGAAAGGGACCCCCGTCTTCTCCAGAATATGGGCAATTAATAATAACCATTAAAAGCTAGCTCAATGTTGCAGAGGATGTTTCTTGCTGCCTTCAGTTCTTGCCCCTCGCTTGGACAGGCTGGTCAAGACGGACGAGATCCTCGTACGTCTCTCTCCTGACAATAACATTCGCTTTTCCGTCACGGACAAAAAGGACAGCCGGACGGGGATTGCGGTTATAATTACCGGCCATGGCATAACAATAAGCACCTGTAGCAAAAACGGCCAGGAGATCGCCCTTTTTCACCGGAGGTAAAAAGACTTCCCGGATGAGAATATCACCTGATTCACAAGCCTTGCCGGCGATAGCCACTTTTTCTACAGGTTCTTCCCCTGCCTTATTGGCCAGAACCGCCTCATAAACAGCCTGGTAAAGAGCAGGGCGGATATTATCCGCCATTCCGCCATCTACAGCCGCGTAGCGGCGGACCCCCGGGATATCTTTAATTACTCCAACACGGTAAAGGGTCACCCCAGCTTCTCCGACAATTGAACGGCCGGGTTCCAGCAACAGTTGTGGCAGGGGGAAATTTCTCTTTACAGCCGCGCTTTTCACTGCACTGGAAATAAACTTTACAAAATCTTCTATGGAAGGTGGCATATCTTCTTTTGTATAACGTATGCCCAACCCTCCGCCCAGATCCAGCTGTGAAGCAGTAAAACCTGTCTTTTCCCTTACTTCGGCCATAAAGCCAAACATAACATCAACAGCCAGCTCAAAAGGTGCGATATGAAAAATCTGGGAGCCAATATGACAGTGAAAGCCGCGCAAATCCACTTTCTCCTTTTCCTGAAGCGCCAGCCTGATCGCCTTCCAGGTATCTTCATCCTGCAAGCCAAAACCAAATTTGGAATCTTCCTGTCCCGTCTGAATATAATTATGGGTATGGGCTTCAATACCGGGCCTGATACGCAGCAAAATAACCGGCCTTTTCCTCGTTTTGCCGGAAAGAAAAAGCAGTTCTTCCAACTCTGAAAAGCTGTCCACCACGATCCGGCCTACGCCGTATTGCAGGGCCTGAAGAACTTCTTCCCTTGATTTATTATTGCCGTGCAAACAGATTTGCTCGGGCGGAAATCCCGCTTTGATTGCCGTAAAGAGTTCACCGCCTGAAACGACATCCAATCCCAAGCCTTCTTCATTAACAAGCGCGGCCATCGCTGTAACCAAAAATGCTTTACCTGCATAAAAAATTTCACCGAGGGGGTATGATTCTGCGAGAGCCTTTCGGTAACGCCGGCAGTTTTCCCTGATCAAGACTTCGTCCATAACATACAGAGGTGTACCAAATTTTTCTGCCAGCTCAACAGTATCGCAGCCTCCGATTTCCAACCGCTGTTTATCATTAATGCGCATTGTTCCTGTTAAAAACACATTTTCTCCTCCCCGGTAAAAATAAAAAACGACCAACAGGTTCAACCATCAGTCGAATTTACAGTCAAACCTCCCGTACCCTTGGCGAGATAGCGCTCCACCTGGCTAAAAGGGCTTTCACCAGGTGACAGTCTGCCAGTTATTCACTGGCAAACCAGCTTTTAGTTTCCCGGGAGAAACTAAAAACTTCGGCGGTGGCCCCTTTCAGCACAGCATATTCCCGGCTTTCCGCTGCGCCTACTCATTTCCAACCGCACCTCTACCTCACCTCAGGAAAAGAGATGAGGTATTATTTATTTTTCTTTTGTATTTTAACATAAATAAAATTGCTCTGCAACATGACTGCTCAGGAATAAATAACATGCTTATCCGCTGGAAAAAATATCCGTATAAAATTATTCCGGGAGAACATATTCCGGAATTTCATCTTCGCTAACAACCGCTGTAATAACAGCCTTAAAACGTTTTCCGCGGGTAAAACGCTTTTCTGAGAGCCGCAAAAAAAGAAAAACCAGCACCATTAAGACAAGCCCTAGACCCAGGCCAAAAAGGTCAGGATTTACTGACGGCAAAGAATTTAAAGCCCAGCTCCTGCCCGCAATAATCCCGAGCAACAATCCTACCAATGGTACAAAGTAAAGCAAAAAAGCTGCCAGGAGCATTTCTCCGGCTCTGGCTTCCAGCCGTACCATCTGGCCTGCTTTGGCTCCAATAGGATTATTAACTTCAACAAGCATTTCCTGCCTTTTTTCCGGATCACCGAAAAGCCCGCCGCAACGGCCGCAATTTCCGCAGATGGAATTCTTGCGAACCCTAACCAGTGCTTTATCGTCTTCAGCCAACTCAACAACCTTGCCGAAATGGTCCATGATATGCTCCACTAGGAAAGACTCCCCTTCCCGCTTCAAAAATTGTTTACTAGTAGTATAGAGTTAAATGGTTCATAAATCAAGGTTATCCAAATAACCTTTAAATTATTCCGTACAAATTTAGCTGGAGAGCGCTGACGCTCTCCAGCTAATCGGAAAAAACATATATTTTAGATTCTATTTTTACGCAAACGCTTCCGGTACATTTTTTAAAGTTGAATAAGAAAATACCGGTCCATCTTTGCAGACATACAGATTGCCCGCATTGCAGCGGCCACATTTGCCGAAACCGCACTTCATCCTGTTTTCCAGGGTAGTATAAATTTGTTCATCGGCAAAATTCAGTTTTTTCAGGTTCTCCAGCACAAATCTGATCATAATGGGAGGCCCGCAGGTAATTGCAATCGTATTCTCAGGAGAGGGATTAACCTCCATCAGAACAGAAGGCACAAAACCAACCTTGTAAGGCCAGCCCTCTTCTTCGATATCGATGGTCAGATGGCAGGAAATATCGTCGCGTTTCATCATTTCCTCGAACTCATTCCTGAAGCAGAGATCTCCTGATGTGCGGGCACCATAAATCATGGTCAAGCCGGCATACTGATCGAGATTGGCCTTGACATATTCCACAATAGGCCGCAGGGGAGCCTGCCCGATGCCGCCGCCGATGGTAAGAATATGCTTTCCTTTCCAGTCCTCCAAGGGAAAACTGTTGCCGTACGGACCGCGCACGGTAATTTTATCACCAACCTCCTGTTCGTGGAGACCCTGGGTATTTTTACCGGCACGCATGACGGAAAAGCGCAAAAAATCACCCTCAGTAGGGGAACAGGAAATACAGAACATACTTTCCCCAATACCCAGTCTGCCGACCATGGCACACTGTCCTGGCCTGTGGCTCCAATTCTTTCGTGCCTCAGGATCATCCAGGGTCACTTTGAAAGTTTTGACAGCGCGATCGCCCACGGTTTCATACCAGGTATCTTCAATAGTGGCTACATACGGTTGATAAGGATTCTCTTTCATAGTGCCTCCTTAACCTGCGATAAGATATTTAGAATATCAACGTTTACCGGGCACAGGTTAATACACCGCCCACAGCCAACACAGGCGATCACTCCGAATTTGTCAACAAAGTAAGAATACTTGTGATTTATCCTGTTACGGGTCCTCTCCCGACGAGTTGGACGGGGATTATGCCCGGAAGTGTGGAGCGTATATTCTTTGAACATACAGGAATCCCACACCCGATACCTTCGTCCTTCAAGGCCTTCAATCTCATCTTGAATATCAAAGCAATGACAAGTAGGGCAGAGAAAAGTGCAAGCTCCACAGCCAAGGCATGGTTCGGAAGTTTTTTTCCAGATCTGGCTGTCCCAGAGCTGCGGCAACTTCTCAGGGATACCCTCGCTGTCAATTTTTCTGACAATTTTGGAAGCAGCATCTTTGTGAACCTTTTCTGCTGCCTGTACATCGCTGTCTTCAGATTTTACAAGTACATCCCCGGCTTCCTGACAGATCTTTTCTCCTTTTTCCGTTAAAGGCTGGAATAAAAAGCTTTCTCCCAGATCCGTCATCAAAATATCCAATCCTTCAGTGGATGCCGGACCGCCTCCCAGAGAAGTACAGAAGCAGTTCACACGGGGTTCCTGGCAGGCTAACCCGATAATGGTTGCCTTTTCTCTTCTTCCAAGATAATATGGATCTTTGGGATCCCAGGAAAAAAGCCTGTCTACGATAGTTAAAGCCTTGGCGTCACAGGGACGGACCCCCATAATGATCATCTCATCTGCTTCACCGGGAGCTTTCATGGCTGTTTCCCCAACCTCGTAACGGTACAACGTCTCCGTCTGCGGATAAAAGAGACTTTTCAGCGGTACCGTAGTATTGGAGAGGGTAAAATCCACGCTGCTCTCTCCATTAAGGGGTGCAAACCTGCTGCTTCCCCCTGTTTCCTGAGGAACACGAAACCTTTCCTTCCCCAGTTTGGCGAGAAAATCTCCTACCTTTTCCTTTGCTAATTTCATATTATCCATAGCACCCACCTCTAGAGAATGAAGTTTTCCTGATCATTTGGACGGTAGCTGGCCTGAAGCGGCTTGGAATCAGGATCTGTCCCCGGTTCATATTCAAATTTTTCTCTGACTTCTTTTGTTAATTTCCTGTTCAGTTTCATAAGGGGAATATTGACGGGACAAACCCTTTCGCATTCTCCGCATTCAATACAACGTCCCGCCAGGTGAAAAGCGCGTGCAAGGTGGAAGGCTGTATTTTCGGAAATGTTATTGGAACGATTGACCCATGTGGGGTTTAGCCTATCAAGTATACAATCTTCACAATAACACATGGGGCAAACATTTCTACAAGAATAACAGCGTATACAGGAGGAAAAATATGCTTCCCAGAAAGACCAGCGCTCTTCGGGAGCCTTCCCTTCCAATTCGCCTACATCAGCATATTCATCGTTGCTTTCAGCTTCAACTTTCTCCCAGAGAAGGGTATCCGCCGTAACAGGATTCGGGTAGCGGCACCTTAAGCACTTATCCGCCAAAACCTCCTCACGGGGAACCGCCTTTTCACCTTCGGAAAGTTTAAACACGATCTTTCCGTCATCCCAACGCGCTTCCACCTGCTCCAGCACAGCAGGAAACTTCTCTTCGACTTTAGCTAAATCTACAACGCCTTGGCAGGGACAACCGATAATAATAACGCTTTCCCTTTTAATTCCCTGCTCGACCAGTTGTTGAACCACCGCACGACTATCACAACCCTTGACCATTAGGGCGATTTTGCGTGTATCGGGCTCCTGTCCCCGGGGTACGGGTAGCTTTTCAACCAGGGTCAGGTACGTAGCCAGGTTATTGCTGCAAAGAGGCGAGAAGATGAGCTTATCTGCTTCCTCCGGTTCTGTGATAAAGTGCGGAGATACTCTGAAGCCGTACGTTCCCTGCCTCCAGCCGATTAGATATTTGACATCGTCCCGGGAGACAGTCTCTTTGGCTACAGCTCTAAGTTTTTCCAGATCTGCCAACTAATTCTCCTCCTCTCCTCACCAGTTAATCTTGTTCCTCTGGAATTGCTCAAAGGGCCCGACTTCCTTTGCTTCGTTGACCGTTGTTTCCACAACTTCCTTCCATTTGGCACCTTCTGAGGCTGAAACCCAACTCATATGGAATCTCTTGGGATCGACCCCGACATATTCCAGAAGGTCTTTCATCAAGGTAAACCGGCGACGGGCATAATAATTACCTTCCATATAATGACAATCCCCCGGGTGACAACCGGAAACCAGGACGCCATCCGCTCCCTGCTGTAATGCATTAAGCACAAACAGCGGGTTAATTCTACCGGTACACATAACCCTGATAACGCTCAAGTTGGGCGGATATTGTATCCTGCTTGTGCCGGCAAGGTCCGCGCCGGCATAAGTACACCAGTTACACACAAAAGCTACCAAGTTGGGTTCGAATTGTTCGCTCATTTCATAGCCCCCAATACTGCAATCTGCGGCAGGATCTGCTGATCCTTAAATGATTTCTGCTGGGCAGAACCGGAGAAACAGCCCGCCGCGCAGGCGCCGCAACCTTTGCACAGGGCTTCGTTCACCCTGGCAACTTGAACAATATTGCCCATCCGATTAACTTCTACCAGATCGATAGCACCAAAAGGACAAATTTCGACACAGTATCCGCAACCGCGACAGGTTGCTTCGTTAATATTGGAAATCTGTGCCTGTACCTTTACCTTTCCGCTGGAAAGAAGGATAAGTGCCGAAGAAGCAGCACCTTTAGCCTGGGCCACGGTATCGGGAATGTCCTTGGGACCCTGGGCACAGCCGGCCAGATAAACACCATCAGTAGCAGTATCAACAGGTGCCAGCTTGGGGTGCGCTTCCAGGTAAAAACCATCCGCGGACTGGGACAACTTGAGAATATCGATAATTTCGCGGGCATCTTGGCGCGGCTCCAAACCTGTGGCCAGAACAACCAGATCCACTTCATCCTCCAGCGTTCTGCCTGCAAGAGTATCTTCAGCCTTTATCACCAGCTTATCTCCCCGCTTAAAAATTTCCGACGGGTTGCCCCGGATATAGCGGACACCCTCCCTGCGGACACGGTCATAAAACTCCTCGTAACCTTTACCGAAAGCCCGGACATCCATATAATAGATCCTTACATTGGCATCGGGAAGTTTTTCCGTTACCAGATGAGCGAGCTTGGCGGAATACATGCAGCAAACCCGGGAACAGTAAGGTTTCCCCACGCTTTCATCCCGGGAACCGACACAACTGATAAAGGCCACTTCTTTGGGGACAATTGCCTTCTCCCCTTTGCCGATAACAATTTCTCCGCCCGTGGGTCCGGAAGCGGCAACCAGCCGTTCCAGTTCCAGCCCGGTAATGACGTTATCATAATCAGCATAGCCATATTCCGGCTTCTTGGCAGGATCAAAAAGTTCATAGCCAGTTGCAATAATTATTGTTCCGACTTTAAACTCGACAATTTCATCCTGTTGTTCAAAATTAATTGCTCCCGCTGCGCAGGCCTCTATACACTTGGGACCTTTGCCGCATTTTCCTCTTGTGAGGAAAAGACAGCGTTCCTTATCAATGGTATATTTGGCCGGTACAGCCTGCGGGAAGGGAAGATAAATTGCCGCCCTTTTTCCCAGCCCCATATTAAATTCGCTGGGAATCGTTCCGGCTAAACGGCATTCCTGGGCACAGGCTCCGCAACCGGTGCATTTATTTATATCCACATAGCGGGCCTTTTTGCGCACTTTCACATTAAAGTTGCCTACATACCCGGTAATATCTTCCACCTGAGAATATGTCATCAACTCAATATTGGGATGGCTGGCCACGTCAACCATTTTCGGCGTAAGGATACATGCGGAACAGTCCAGAGTGGGGAAAGTTTTATCAAGCTGTGACATTTTTCCGCCCACAGAAGGCGTTTTTTCAACCATGTAGACCTTAAAGCCAGCTGCCGCGATATCCAATGCCGCCTGGATTCCGGCGATCCCTCCGCCAACTATCAGCGCGGAAGGTTCTACCTCAACTTCTTTTTCCTCCAGAGGTTCCAGGAGGCGTACCTTGGCTACAGCAGCATAGACCAGCTTTTTAGCTTTAGCCGTGGCTTCTTCTCTGTTTTCATGGACCCAGGAGCAATGTTCTCGGATATTAGCCATCTCCAGGTAATAGGGATTAAGTCCGGCTGCAGCCAATGTCTTGCGAAAAGTATTCTCGTGCATGCGCGGAGAGCAGGAAGCTACCACAACGCGGGTTAGCCCTTCATTTTTTATATCTTCCTTAATTAACTGCTGTCCAGGGTCGGAACACATATATGAATAGTTGCGCGCCACCTTGACATAGGGCAAACGGGAGGCAAATTCAGAAACAGCTTCCACATCTACCGTCTTGGCGATATTCATCCCGCAGTGACAGACATACACACCAATTTTTGGCTTGTTGTTCATTGCGCTCTTTCATCCTCCAACAAAGATTAACTGCATCCACTATCAAAAGGCCCTTTTAATTTACCCTTTCAACTCCTTGAGCTTTTCCGTTAACTTGGGAACTACTTTAAAGAGGTCGTCAATAATGGCGAAATCTGCGACGGAAAAAATGGGAGCATCCGGATCCTTGTTAATGGCAACGATGGTTTTGGACCCTTTCATCCCGGCAAGGTGTTGAAAAGCCCCGGAAATACCGATAGCGATGTACAGCTTGGGTTTTACCGTTTTGCCTGAAGTGCCGACCTGGCGGTCATGATCGAGCCAACCTGCATCCGTGGCCGCCCGGGAACCACAAATATCAGCATTAATTGCCTTGGCCAGCTCCTCAATCATGGGCATATTTTTCTCTTCCCGAATCCCACGCCCCACTGCGACTAAAATTTCCGATTGGGTGATATCCACATCGCCCACTTCGGCCTCAACGTATTCGATAAACCTGCGATATTCAATATCCTCTTTTAAGGGAGAATCAATCTTTTCTATGGCACCCTTTTTGGAAGGCTCGGGAACTTCGAGGGTTGCTTCCCTGAGGGTAATTAAATAGGGAGACTCTCCTTTAAAAGCAAAATTGGCGTTAACTTTTCCCTGATAATACTGGCGTACCGGCTGCAGTTTGCCGTCCGCGAATTCTATTTGGATAACATCCGTGACAAAAGGTATTTTCATCTCCACGGCCAACGCTGGAGCTATGTCAACCCCCTGGGTTGTATGACCAATCATTACAAGCTCAGGATTGTTTTGCTTAATCAGCTCCACCAAGACCCGTTGATATTTCTCCGCGTTGAAATCCGCAAAAAGAGGATCATCCACATAGAGTACTTTATCACTGTAACCGGCAAGCTTGTCGGCTAATGAATCTACTCCGCTTCCCAGCAGTACGGCGACCACATCTCCTCCATTTTGCTGCGTTACCTGAGAAGCCACGGTAAGCATCTCCAGGGAGATATCCCGCAGTAAACCTTGACGGTGTTCAGCTATGACAAATACGTTGCCCATAATTACAATAACCCTCCCTTCACCAATTTCTCAGCCAAAATCTCTGCTTTTTGTTCCGGCTCTCCCTCGATAATTTCCGCGTGGGAGACAACCTCGGGAATATATAAATTTTTCAGCTCCACCAGAGAAGCCGCTTCATTCACGTCATTCTCGGACAGTCCGAGATCATCCAGTGTGAGCACCTTTAACTCTTTTTTCTGAGCCATGCGGATACCTTTGATCGGAGCGTAACGGGGCTCATTAATCCCTGTCTGGATGGTGAGGACAGCCGGCAGGTTCATTTCAACAACCTCTGAAAGGCCTCCTTCGAGCTCACGATGAACCTTTACCTTTCCTTCTCCAAGCTCGACCTTTTTCACCATAGCAGCATGGGGAATACCCAACTCCTCGGCCAAAGCTACACCAACTGCCATATTGCCATCATCACTGGCCATACAACCCGTTAAGACCAGGTCAAACTCCTGCCCTTTTATTGTAGCAGCCAGGACTTTGGCTACTTGAAGCGGATCGATTACATTAATACGGGGATCATCAATGCGGATGGCGCTATCGCCGCCTTTTGCCAATGCCATTCGGATCATCACGTCGCTGTCCTTGGGACCCATACAGACAACTTTAACGGTTCCTCCCACCTTTTCTTTAATAAGAATGGCTTCCTCCACCGCATAGTTGTCGGCATCATTTATATCAAAGGAAAATTTGCTGCTATCCACATCCTTGCCGCTTGCATCTACTTTTACTTCCGCTTCGGATGTATCGGGAACACGCTTAATACAAACAAAAGTATTCATTAAATTTCCACCTCCTACAGTTGGATTAAATAAATCTTCCTACTCCAAATCTACTTTTCGAAGAATAACCCGGGTCTCCCATATATTACCTATTCAGGGGATCAGGCTCTTCTCAAGTTTTTGCCAAGCAATGGACGGTTACTCAACTAACGGCCCTATAAATTCCAAAATTTCCGCGACGCGCATCTCCTCTTCAAAACCTCTGGCTTTCAGCGCGTCATCGAGGGTTAAGACACAAAACGGACAGGCAACGGCCAGCACGGTGGCTTCCCGTTCCCTAGCATCTTTAACACGAGTTTCAGCAAGACGCTCCGCTTTCGTTGCCGACCCTTCAACCCACATCTTTCCTCCGCCACCTTCACAGCAAAGGCTGCGTTCCCGTTTCCGGTCAAATTCCACCAGCTCCGCTCCGCCGACCTGCTTGAGGATGTAGCGGGGTTCATCAAATACATTATTCTGCTTCCCGAGGAAGCAAGGATCATGAAAAATAACTTTCTCCGCACATTCTTTGGTAATAGTTATTTTCTTCTCCTCCAGAAGCTCTTTCAGCAGATGGGTATAATGAATAACCTCCGCTTTGAGATCAGGATACTGATTCTTAAAAGCTGCATAACAATGCGGAGAAATGGCAACCAGACGCTTGGCTTCATAGCTGTTCAGGAGCTCGGTATTATCTTCGATTGCCATTTCGAAAAGACCTTCTTCTCCCATATTGTGCGCTTCACTGGCACAACAGGACTCGCTTTCCCCGATAAAACCGTAATCAACTCCCGCTTTATTAAGAATTTTCACCAAATTTTTGGCTATACCCTGGACCTTAGGATCGTAGGCAATGGTACAACAAACAAAAATAAGGTTCTCCACTTTTTCCCCTGGCTCTACAATTCTTACATCCAACCCCTCCATCCAGTCGCAACGGGTCGCCCTCGACTTATTCCAGGGGTTGCCCTCCCGGAAAATACTTTCCAGGGCGTCTCTCACCGTTGGCTCGACGCTGCCTTCCTCCACAAGAATGTTCCTCAGGCCGATGAGCACTTCAACGGGTTTAAGACCTTTGGGACATCTTACTGCACAGGTATTGCAGGCAGTACAATCCCAGATTTCCGGCAACTTGGCTAATTCTTCCAAAACTTCCTCATTGCGGGAATCATAAACAATGCGGCGAACATTTAAATTGGTCCGAACAGTTACCGGACACCCCCCGGTACATCTCCCGCACTGGATACACCCAAGCAGGTCATATTTCTGAATAAAGCTCTGCATTTCTGTATTCAAATCTGTATTCATCTTCATACCTCACTTCAGGATTAACATCACACCCGGAACCTGTTCCGGGAGTTCCGAAGCTCTACCCCGGGTTTCCTGTTTAAACCTGCTCTAAATATAAAGCAAAGCAAAAACTTGACCGATACCTAAGATTCCTCTTCCCTCCTTTCCCTTACAACAAAATTGCTCTTGTCCCCCGAAAAGCACAGGAAATCATCATAGGACCTGTCAATTCTTTTCGACGCCGAAAATAAAAAATCCTTCTTCTTTTTTAGATTAATATATTGTTATAGTTTTGCCAATTAAAAGAATAGAAAAATACTTCTGTTATTTTTTTTAAAAAATATAATAAATTTTGTTAAAAATAAAAATAAAATATAACTTTTTTTTACAAATTATTCTTGTTAAAAAAGGGATTTCCAGTTCTAATGTCGAAGTTTAAAATAACGATAACATTTTTTGTTAAACGGGGTGAATTTCCAAATGACTTACCAAGAAAAATGTCTAACCTCCCGTATAGAAAGCCTGAGGAACCAGCTTAATCAAAATGCTGTTTTATATAACAATCATTTTAAAATTTGCGAAAAAACATATGCCCTTAGTATTGAATTGGACAAGCTTATCTGTCAGTACATGAAAGTATTTAAAAAAAGTGTATAACAGCTGTTTTTATTTTAATTACAGCGGCATTTTCCAACTAACCCTTTCATCCCCTATCCTTCTTGTATATTTATGCCCGTCAAAGTGTTCCAGCAAAGCCTGGGCAAATCTACGTGAGCCTTTAATTAAATCCCTGTATTGTGCCAGTGTAATCGTTTGATGGCTCCGAAAGTAATCTTTCAACGTTTCCAGACATTTTTCATATATTTTTCTGTCCAGGTAATAATCTTCCGCAATTTTTACGATAGCGCCCTGATAAACAAGATAATCCAGCAAGGCCTCCATTTCTTCCACGGGCAGGGAAAGGCGCGCACCCATCTCCCGAAGGTTTACGGAATTTATTCCCTCTTGCTGAAAGATTGCTTTTATTTGGTCCAGTTTCTGCTCCTGTGTCGTTGTCGGTCTCGGGGAAAAATTAAAGCGGGAAATCAGTTCTCCTTCAACCCTGATTAGTTCTTTTTCTTTTAAATGTTCCAGTAAGGAATCAAAGGCACGGCTGGTAATTTGCCGGGGCAACAGCCCACCCAGATGAGCTTTGGGTATGCCGGGAGAAAGAGGTTTTTCTTTATGATAACTGTCCACGCCGTCCAGAACTTTTTTGACCCAGTTTTCCAAGATTTCGGATGTTACATACAAATCACCCATCAAAGCAATTTTTTTTCTTTCCATGGCTTTTTGCAGGAGGGGGCGAAGGGACTCTGCACCCAATTTTGTCTGCCGGGACAACTCCTGGAGGGTTACCCCTCCTGTGGTTTTCATTTTCTGAAGGATGAAAGTCAAGGGATCTTCCTTATTCAGTTCCTGCAGCGTTTCCAGGACTTCTTTTTTAAAACGTTTATGCCGCGAAGGGCGCTCGTCCAAGACAATCCCGCCTCCAATGGTAACCATGGGGGAATAGGAACGAATAATAAAAAGGTCTCCCCTACTGGCAACCAGAGGCTTATCCAGACGGCACTGCACCAGACCTTCTTTACCCGGTTCCAGTTCATCGCACCCTAACAACAACAACCTGGCGACGAGCTTTGCCGTGCCGAGGTAAAAATGCACGGGAGCCATATTAACCAAGGGCCTTGATGCAGATGGAAGAAGCTTTAGCCTGGCGTCCAGAAAACGGGTCAAGTGAAAATATCCGGGAGTTGCAAGCACGCTCCCCCGTTGAACCTCTTTTTTTTCCAGCCCTGCAAGATTAACGGCAACTCTCTGTCCGGCAAAAGCTTTTTCAACGCTTTCGCCAAAAACCTGAATTCCCCTGACCCGGTACTCTTTACCCGGCGGCAGTATTTCCACAATATCACCCGTACTTATTGTCCCGCTAAGCAGGGTTCCGGTAACAACGGTCCCGAAACCGGAAATAATAAAGGACCGGTCGAGGGGAATGCGCAGCGGAGCGTCTTTATCCCGGGCAGCAAAATCGTCATACATTTTCTCAATAGCCGATTTAAGTTCAGGGATACCTTCGCCGGTAAGAGAAGAAACTAGGTGAACGGGAGCACCGGCAAGAAAAGTACCCTGCAAACTGTCCGCAACCTCTTCGACGACCATTTCCAGCCATTCGTCATCCACCAAATCCTTTTTTGTTATGACAACGATCCCTTTTTTGATCTGGAGAAGTTCCAAAATATCGAGGTGCTCCCTGGTCTGAGGCATAACTCCCTCAGCGGCATCGATAACCATTAAAACAAGATCAATACCTCCCACACCGGCAAGCATATTATGAATAAATTTTTCATGGCCAGGAACATCGATCAGTCCTGCAATACGGCCTCCGGATAAGCGCAGCGGAGCAAAACCGATATCAATGGAGATGCCACGGTCTTTCTCCTCGCGAAAACGGTCGGTATCGACCCCTGTAAGTGCCTTGGTCAATTCGGTTTTACCGTGATCAACATGCCCAGCAGTTCCGATTATCATTTCCTTACCCGTACCTCCCGTACCGTCATTTACCTGCTTTTTTACTGTGCCAGTACTTTAAGAAGGGTTTTTACCAGTAGTTCGTCCTCCTCCTCCTGGAGGGAGCGCATATCAAATAAAATACGGTTTCTCTTTACCCGGGTCAAAACCGGTGGATTGGCTTGCCGGAGCCTTTTGACGACAGCTGCGATACTTGTTTTTTTCGGTTCCAAAAAAACCTGAACACTACTGAGCAAAACCAGGGGCAATGAGCCCCCGCCGACCCTGGCTTTTTCCCGGGAAATACCAATTGCATAGTCAGCATTGGATTTAATTTTGGACACAATAGCTTCCGCCCTAGCCGCCAGCAAATCATCGGGTACCGTCAGCATACGGAGTATGGGAATCTCGCGCAGAGCTTTCTCCTCGTCAAGATAAAGACGAAGTGTTGCTTCCAGAGCAGCCAGAGTCAATTTATCTACACGCAGCGCCCTGAGAAACTGATTTTTTTTCATTAGATCAATATACTGCTTTTTCCCGACGATTATCCCTGCCTGAGGGCCCCCCAGAAGCTTATCTCCACTAAAAGTAACCACGTCTGCACCCGCGGCAACGGAATCCTGAACCCGCGGCTCGTACGGTAGGCCGAATTTTGACAAATCGAAGAGAACTCCGCTTCCTAGGTCTTCCATGACAGCGATTTGTTTTTCTTTCGCCAGTTTTACCAGGGAAGAAAGGGGAACGGCAGAAGTAAACCCAACAATTTTATAATTGCTGGTATGCACTTTTAATAACAGAGCGGTGTTTGCATTAATAGCTTTGCTGTAATCCTTTAGAAAACATTTATTCGTTGTCCCGACTTCCACTAAAGTTGTCCCGCTTTGGGCCATTACTTCCGGAAGGCGAAAAGAGCCGCCGATCTCGACCAGCTCGCCCCGGGAAACGATAGCCTCTCTCCCTGAGGAAAGAGAATTAAGTGCCAGGAAAACCGCTCCGGCATTATTATTCACCACCAGGGCGCTCTCGGCCCCGGTCAGCCGGCAAAGCAGTTCTTCTACATGCTCATAACGGGAAGATCTTTTCCCTGATTCGAGAGAAAGCTCCAAATTGCTGTAATTCCTTCCTACCTGGGCGATAGCATCAATGGCACCGTCTGCAAGGGGCGCACGGCCAAGGTTGGTGTGCAAGAGGACTCCCGTAGCGTTTAAGACAGGCCGTAAACTGGGATTCATTTTTTGTTGAATCTTTTCTAACGCCTCCCCGGCCAGATTTTGGGAAGAGCAGTCCATTTGCCGCAGCTCTTGTTCTGAAACCGCGCCTTGAATTAAAGCCCTTTTTGCCTCGATCACTTCCTGAACAGCTTCTACCACGATCTTCCGGGGCACAGCCTCCAGTATCTCCAGTAAGGGCTTTTCACGCAAAACCTTCTCAACTGCCGGAAGAAGGCGCAAATACTGTTGCCTGTTTTCGGCCAATTACGTTCCCCCTTTCTTCTAATCCGAAACCGCTACTGGCTTTATACTTTATTAGAAAATTTCTCCTGCTTTGCAAAAAAAAACTTTCCTGAAAATCGCTCTTGAAAAAGAAACCGAGAAACCGCCTACCGGCCACAAACTCAATGATAACACGGAAAACGAAATAAAGCAAAACCCTGCCTTGCATTTTTCCTTCCTGAAACGCAAGGCGTACTGGCGTTTTGCTCTCTGGGCTTTTCTAATTTATGGAGTTATTTTTAGTTTTTGGCCTTTGGAGTCTACAGGAAATATTTCATCTAAGCAAAGAAAGGGCAGCAACTACTTTTTATGTTTACCTCTCTGGGAATGATCATTGAAGGACTTTTCTGAGGAGTTATTTCCGAACATTTTTTCAAGGCAAGACGTCCGGTTCTTATGCTGGGTGCTTTGGGGTATTTTTAATCTTCATCATCCTTCTTATGCTCCCTTCTTTCCCCGGCAATTTCTGCATGAACGTGAAAATTATTCAATGCTAAAACGTTCTTTATGCTTGCAACCAATACAAATTAAATCGACGTCCCCGTCGTTCCAAACGAGCACAACTCCCTGCTCTCCGTCACAGACAGGGCACTTGATTACATGGCTGTTAATCACCTGGGCTTCAAATTCGTCGCTCATTTTAACTCCTCCCAAAAAGAAGATGGCGGGAGTAGATGGGAATCGAACCCACCGTGGACTTCGTCAGCCCACCATCGGATTTGAAGTCCGAGGACAGCACCAGGCCGCCAACTACCCCCGCATACGATATTAAGGTTTTACCCGATTTTCATTGTAGCATCTTCTTTTTTGTTTTGCAAGAATGCCTGGGGTGCCTCCCGGGGGCCGGGACACCACCCCCGGCTGAAGATAACTCACATTTGACCGGTGCGCTCCCGAAAAATCCGGGAGCTTTTTTATTGGCAAAATGCGTTATGGTTGGGCTTCTTGCGTGACGGAAAGATAATACTGGGCAGCTTGAGCTTCAGGGGAGTCTTGAGGCGCGTATTCGAGAACTTTTTCCCAATGCTTTTTTGCTTCTTCATCGCGCTTACGACCGGAGAGAAATAAACCATAATAAAGATGCGCCCCTGGATTTTCTTGATCAAGATCTATTGTTTTTTGAAAATATTCCTCGGCAGCTTGATAATCATCCTGAGACAACGCCAAAAAAGCAATGCTTAGGGTAATTTCCGGAGATATTTCTCCGTTTTCAACGGCACGTGTCAGGTAGTTGCGGCTTTGCATTCCATACTTGTTCCCTTGCTCTTCGAGGCCTTGCTGCCAAAAGAATGTGGCCATCTGATAAAATGTATTTCCCAACTCCGCGGCTAATGCACCATCTTTGGGGGTTTGCTCCAAAGCCTCTTTCAGTGAGGCTGCTTTTGCTTCAAGCTCAAGAAGATATGGATCATCAGCGATTTTTTGTCCACCCGCTAAAAAATCAACAAAGCCAAATACTGCGCTCAGCACCAGGCCCAGCACCAGAAAAAGCGCGACTGTCATATAAAGAACTTGTTTTCTTCGAGCTTTTTTTTGCCCCCTGCTATTTTGACGCATAGAAACCGACCGCCTTGTAAAATAACAATTTTGTTAAAATGTTACTCGTCCAGTACAAGCAAGGACGAACAATTTTCACAATAAACCAGCTCTCCCGGAGTTAAAAGGCGCGCCTTAAAAGACGAGGGAAGTGAAACATTACATATCCCACAAAAACCCTTTCGAACTAAAGAAATACATCTGCCTCCGGATCGCTTTTTCAGCTCCCTGTATTTTTTCAATAACCCTTCTTCAATCCTGCCGGAAAGATCCTTACAAAGGATAGATAATCTTTCCAGTTCACTTTGGACGGTTTGCTTATCCCTCCGGGCTTGCTTTTTTAAGTTTTGCAATAATTCTCTTTCTTCCTTCAACTGTTCATGCAGATGGCCAATTTCACTTTCCAGTTTTTCTACAGTCTCCATATGAGCAATAATTTTATCCTCTTGAAGGTCCTTCTCCCTGCCCAGGGAAAAAACCTTTTTCTCCATACTCTCCAGTTCTTTGGCATTTCCAATTTTTCCATTATACAATTTATGATTAAGCTCTTCCAGCTTCGCAGAAATTTTAATAACATCCATTTCCTTAAGCCGCTGGGCTTTTTTTTCTGCTGCAATTTCTTCTTCTTTCTGTTGTAATTTTTTTTCCAGACATTCTACCCTTTTACATTTCTCGCGGTAGAGTAAAACACTTTGTATATTCTGCAATTCATGCTCTTTCTTGCTTTTTTCCTGCTCGGCTTCCTGCAACTCCCACAGAAGTCTTAACTGTTCCATCCGTTTTATCTCCTTTTTTCTGTGCAAAAAGTTGCGCACACAGTCTAGACAAAAACGTGCCACATCTTTTTTCTTTTTTGGGAGACTAATATTTTGGTTTGCAGATTCTTTTGCGACACTTTTTCTTTAAGGAAAGCAGCCATGGAAAAAATAACCGGCCATTCCGTGGCATCATGTCCTGCGTCAATAAGAGCTAATCCGTTTAATTCAGCCTGCTGGGCCTGATGAAATTTTACGTCTCCGGTTAAAAAAACATCGGAGCCGCTCTTAAGGGCGCTTTCAAGATAGTCGCCCCCGCTTCCTCCCAGAACCGCCACCTTGCGGATTTTTGACTTTAAATTCCCCAGGACCTTAAGATGATCAGGGTTGAGAAGCGCCCGGCAACGTTCCGCCAATTCTTGCAGTGACAGCGCTTCTTTAAGTTCACCTACCCTTCCCAGGCCCCAAACTTGTCCATTAATATTCAATGGATACAGATCATAAGCTACTTCTTCGTACGGGTGGGCAGCCAGCAGAGCTTGAATGACATCATTCCGGCGCTTTTTGGGAAGGACGGTTTCCAGCCGGACCTCCCTTACTTTTTCCAGTGCCCCTTGTTTCCCGATAAATGGAGAGGTACCTTCCCGCGGCATAAACGTTCCTGTCCCCAGAAGCTGATAGGTACAATGAGAATAATTGCCTATCCATCCCGCCCCCGCGCTGCAAACTGCGTCCAGGACGCGATCTTCAAAGCCCTCAGGAATAAAAGTAACCAATTTTTCCAGCTCCTCACCGCCTGTCGGAGCAAGGACCTTCAAATTTGTAAGCCCGAGCAATTCGGCAAGAACATCGTTAACCCCACCGGGAGCGACATCTAAATTAGTGTGTGCAGAGTACAGTGTAATACCCTTTGAAACAGCGCGGGCTATCAAGCTTTCCCGGGGATTTTGCAAATCAAGCTTTTTTAGCGGCTGATAGAGAAAAGGGTGATGGGTAAAGATAAAAGACGCTTCTGTTTCAAGCGCCTCTTCTAAAACTTCTACTGAAAAATCCAATGACAAAAGAACTGCCGGCACTTCGCGCTGGAGGTCTCCCCATTGTAAACCGGTAACATCACCCGGTAAAGCGCTTCCGGGAGGGGCAAATTCTTCAATAATAGACACCAGTTCATTTCCCTTGGCAAATATTTTCAAGCACCTCCCGAATAATTTGGTAACGATGATAGAAATATCTCCATTTGGAATCCTTTTTTCCGCTTCTGGCCTTGCTCAGCCCCTGCAATATCCCTTCATAGTGCTTTATCTTGCCTTCAAGCCAGGGGATCACCAAAGGATCTTCCCCCTTTAAAAGGGATGGTCCAAGCTCAAGATAAGCCGGTTCGCTAACCATTTCCTTACCTTTTTCCGCAGCAATAATTTCATAAAAACGACCCTTTTCCACAGCCAGCTTTTCTCGGAAAGAAAACCCTTGAGCAAAAAGCCAGCGCCTTACCAGGGGAAGATCTCCCATTGGCTGCAGGATAATCCGCTTGTAGCGCTGCAATTCTTTACCCACAGCCATCAATATCCTGCAAATATTAATTCCCCCCATCCCGGCAAGAACCACAACTTCCACCCCGTCCTGTTTATTAAGTGCCAAAAGCCCGTTTCCGGTCCGGACATCCACTTTATATCCAAGATTAAATAATGAAACTGTTTCCTTTGCCTTGATTGTATTTTTAACGGATTTTTCTACGGCAATAACCTTGGGACAATTCTTTTCGGTAACCAGGTGAACGGGGAGATAGGCATGATCCGTTCCGATATCCGCAACCACTGACCCGGAAGGAACAAAAGATGCAACCCCGGCGAGACGAGGTTTTAATTTCACTCCAACCCATCCTTTTTTAATAATAAAATTAGCAAAGCTCCTTATCTAATATTATTTACCAAGTTCCATGAAAATTATAAAATTCCTGCTAGACGTTTTCTTCAAATTACAATTAATTTTGAACGTTTCTACAAAGCCTGTTTCCGGCATACCTGAACCGGGTCCGTCAATATTTTCCTTCCAAGTTCTTCTCGGAAATAAAAACCGGGCTAAAGCGCCCGGATTGTTCTAAAGTTTGCGTCTATTCCAGCTTAAATTTTTTAATCTGCTCAAAGAGGCTGCCAGACGCTCGTCTTAGCTCGTCACTGCTGCCGGCAATCTCTTCGGTAGCGGCCGACTGCTCCTGAGTAGCTGCAGCAACCTGCTGGCTGCTGGCACTGAGCTCCTCTGCTGCGGCAGCTATTTCTCCAATGCCATGCATCAATTGCTGAACTGCCTTTACAATCTGCTGGAAGGATTTTTCCGTTGCTTCCATTACTGCACTCCCCTCAACAACAATAGCAACACTTCTTTCCATATTTTGAACAGCTTCTGCCGTATCCTGCTGTGTATCCTTGATTAGGTCTCTAATCTCGGATGTAGCCTGTGCCGATTGTTCCGCAAGCTTGCGAACCTCTTCCGCCACCACGGAGAAACCTCTGCCCTGCTCTCCCGCACGGACGGCCTCAATCGCTGCATTAAGAGCCAACAGGTTAGTTTGTTCTGCTATCCCGTTAATCATATTGATAATGTTGTCTATTTCAGCAGAACGCTTGTCAAGCCGCTCGATAGCATCGCGCAACAGGGAAATGTTGCTTTCGATCTCCTGCATTTTTCCCAAAGCATTGCGCATCTCTTTTTCTCCCTGAGAAGCCCTTTCCGAAACCTCATTGGAGTCGTGGGCCATTTCCTGGGAATTTCCGCTCAATTCATCTGCCGAAGCCGCCACATGATTGGTCGAAGAGGCTACCTCCTGGATAGAGCTGCTCAAGGCTTCTGTCGTTTGGGAAAGATTACCGGAAAGCTGTTCCACAATCTTCGCCGAACTGTTTATATGTACTAGCAATTCCCTGATATCATCGGTCATCTGGTTGAAGGCCCGAGCCAACATTCCCACTTCGTCCCCGGAATCCACAGCAATTTTATTTGCGAGGTTGCCTGTAGCAATCTCCTGCGCCTGCTCTACCATGGACTGAATCGGCTTTACGATAGAATTTGACATTAAGAATGAAAGGACTGCAACCGCCAGCACACCGGCAATAGTAGCCGCTGCAAGTACACGCCGCACAGCGTTACCATGTGCCTCTATTTCGGCTTGAAGAATTTCCTGTTCATGGTGATACAATTCTTCAAGCTCCCCCATTAAACTTCCCAGTTTATTGAGATTGGGGACAACCTCCTCATCATATACTCTGAGCGCCTGCTGTCCGGACAACCCGCTTCCCGAACCCAGCAGATCGTTTACTTTCCTTGCCGATTGGTGCATCATCTTGTGAGGCTCTTCCAGAGCAAGCAGTTTTTGTTTTATTTCTTCCGAGGAATCCTCAAAATCTGCTGATTCCAGATATTCGTAATACCACTTGCCCAAATTGCAGAGATGGTAATCAAGCTGCCCCTCAAATTTTGTCCCGTGCAACAGCGCGTTGCTAAGCTGATTGAGCCAGGTTAAGTGGTCAGTCCTTCTTTCCTCAAAATGGTGTGCAAGCTCCATTTTTTTCACCAGTTGCCTGTTGGCTGATTCTATACTGTTCAGGCGGTTAAAAGATACCGCGCCCATTACGATCATTAAAACAAGAATAGTACTAAAAGCCAGCAGCAGCTTTTTCCTGATTGTCAAGGACACCCTCTCCTTAGTAAGAATTCTTTGCCTTTACAAATATATATTATTATAAAAAAATTGTTATAAGTCTTCAATATGTATTAATATGTAAATACGTCCAAATTTATCATTTTAAGGCGATATTTTTTTCTTTTTCTTGTTTTTTGTCAGAGATTAGCTTTTTTTCAGAAAGATAAGGGAAAGTGACGCTTGGAGTATTTGAGGGTGGCATGATCACAAAATAAACACACACCCGCTTTCCTACCCTTGACAGGAAATAAACAATATGGTACATTAAACGTGTATTAGTTATATAGTACAATATGACAGTAATACGGAGGCCATGATGTGGTACTATGTTGATCCGCACAGCGGCATACCAATTTACGTCCAGCTAAAGGAACAGATAAAAAAAGCAGTGGCCACCGGCTTGCTGGCTGAGGGGCAACAAATGCCTTCGGTCCGCGAACTTGCCCTCCAGCTTACAATTAATCCCAATACCGTGGCTAAAGTTTATCAGGAACTGGAAAGGGAAGGAGTGCTGCAAACTGCAAGAGGCCTGGGCAGCTTCGTAGCCAAGCGCCGCAAGGATTTTGGCCCGCAGCAGGAGTCCTCCCTGGACAATGCTCTGGAAAAACTAATGGTAGAAGCCTACCAACTCTCTGTGGATGCGGATACTCTCTATGCCCGTTTTACAGAAAAACTGGCTGCTTGGAAAGACAGGTTAAAGAAAGGGGCAGAAGGACAATGAAGCCGGCAATTGAATTGGAAAACCTCAGTAAAAAATTTGGGAAAAATAAGGCTGTCGATAATTTGTCACTGCAGGTACCTGCGGGCTGCATTTTTGGCTTCCTGGGTCCCAACGGTGCCGGAAAAACAACTACGATTAAAATGATGCTGGGTCTGATGCGTCCTGACGGAGGGCAAGGCCGCGTGCTGGGCAGGGATATCGTGCGAGAATCGGAAGCTATTCGCAGGAAAACCGGTTATGTGGCTGAGATACAGGAAATGTACAGATATATGACGGTGCAGGAGATCATCAGTTTCTGTAAGCCGTTTTATACTGGTTGGAATGATCGGCTGGCAAAGAAATACCTGGAATTTTTTCAACTGCCAAGGGGAGAAAAGATTAAAAACCTGTCCAAGGGTATGAAAACCCAATTGGCTTTAATACTGGCAATGGCACCGGAACCCGAACTGCTGATTCTGGATGAACCTACATCGGGATTGGACACCATTAACCGGCAGGAGTTTTTGCGCATTATTTTGGAAGAAATTGCATTGCAGGGCAGAACGGTCTTTCTTTCCTCGCACCTGCTCCATGATGTGGAACGAGTAGCTGACCTGGTGGCTATTATCAAACATGGAAAATTAATTGATATTCGCAGTATCGATGAGCTAAAAACTACCGTCAAAAAAATCAGGGTGGTCTTTCAAAAGGAAGTGCCGGCTGAGCTTTTCTCCCGGCCGGGCATCCGAAGCTATACCAGGGAAGGCAGCGCTTACGTGGTTTCAGTAGAAAACAACCTGCAGGATATCCTGGCTGATTTTAAAAAATATCCGTATTTTACTTTTGATATTATCGATCAAAACCTGGAAGAAATTTTTTTAGAAAAAGTAAAGGGGGACAAAAAATGAACGGCACCCTATTGCGAAAAGAACTGCGGGAAACGCGCTGGAAACTTGTTCTGGGCACTGCTGTCCTGGCAGCAACTGCCATATTTTTACCCCTCTCCTTCAATTTCTTAAAAGATTTAATCTCCGCCATTCCGCCGGAACAATTGGAGAGGTTTGGCGGCATGATGCCTGCCAACATTTTCAATGATTATTCGCTATATCTCTGGAGCCAGTGGAATGCCAAAAATCTTGCTCAGATTGGGACAATACTGGCGGTTTTAGTGGGAATGAATCTAATTGCCGGTGAGATAAGCGGTCAAACTGCCGGGTTTCTGCTGACCAGGCCCATCTCCCGCAGGAGCGTCTTTTTAACTAAAGCCCTGACAGGCATGCTGATCCTAATATCCATGGTCTGGTTTTCCACCATTGTAATGGTAATAACCGCGCATTTCACGCCATATACCGTTGATGCAGGTCGCCTGCTCCTAACGACCGTTATCACCACCCTAGGACTTTTGGTTCTGTTTTCCTTAACCCTGCTGTTTTCCACGCTCATTGACGAACCTGTCAAAGCAGCAGGGGCAACATTGCTCGTTATTCTTCTGCTGGTGTTTTGTGGCTGGATCGAGCCGCTGAGGTTTTTAAATATTTTTTACCATATGAACGGAGCTCAATATTTCATCGGCGGCACCTTTCCTGTTGTGTCCACAGCAATTATGTGTGCTGCGGCAGTGGTCCTGCTGGCTGCCGGCCTGAGACTCTTTGAAAAGAAGGAATTTTAAAGGAAATTTGTTCACATGCTTTAAGGAGGTTGAAAAAGATGCTGCTAACCACAACTGATTTAAAGGTTGAATATGAAGTCCTGGGTATTGTCCGGGGCAGCAAAGCAAAAGCGGTGCACCTCGGCAAAGACATACTTGCCTTCATAAGAAAAATTATCGGCGGCGAAGTCGCCGAATATTCCGAGTTAATGAGCGATGCAAGGGATGCTGCCTTTGAAGAAATGATCCGGGAGGCAGAAAAGCTGGGTGCCAACGCCATCGTGGGCATCCGCTTTTCTACGGCATCAATCTCCACCGGCATAGCAGAAATATACGTCTACGGAACGGCAATTAAAATATAAGGCTTTAAGGCGGGGACGTTTAACCGCCCTCGCCTTATTATTTTATCATTGGATGAAGAAATATGGACGTCTTTTCAGCCTGGTGAACTTTCTTTTTTCAGAAGCCCGTATAAAAAAAACTCCATTAACTGAGTCAGAGTATCTTCGGCGGTTAAGCCATTGGTAATAATAAAATCGGGATTAGCTACAGCCCGGATAGAAGCAGTTATGGCTGCCGTTACGATGCGGGGATCAAGATTTCTGATAAGCCCCTTATTTTTTTCATCGAGAAACAGTTTTGCTTGAACAATGTTTTCAACATTTTTGACGCGAAACTGATCGATTTTCTTCCAGTAATGGGGATAATGCTTTTGCAGATCACCGAGCACCAAGGGATGAAAAAGAGTCTGCGAAATCCGATGTAGGATGCGCAGCATGTTTGCTACAATTTCATCCGGCTTGTGATGGGAGGCCACAAACTCCTCAATTAATGACTCAACATTTGCCATCAACTCTTCCAGGACAGCCTCGATCATTTCCTCCTTGCTGCGGAAATAACGGTAAAGGGTGCGTTTGCTGACACCGGCCTCAGTTGCCAGTTCATCCATGGTCACCCGGTAAAACCCCCTGGTTTTGGAAAGCTTAAGAAAAGCGGAAAGAATTCTCTCCTTGATAGTAAAACCTCCTTATGAAGCGCGGGGACGGTTCTTTTGCTTCAAGCTATCTTTTTTTTGAATTTCAGAGCACTAACTATCAACAGTACCACCGTAAAAACCAGCAGGGCCGTAACCTGCCCTACCAGGTAAGAAAAGCCAATCCCCTTTAAGACAATGCCCCTGATGATATCCAGATAATAGGTGAGAGGAATCAAATTGCTGATATAATAAATCAGGCGAGGCATGGCATCCCGGGGAAACATAAAACCCGACAGCAGAATACTCGGCAGCATGACGAAAAAGCCCATCTGCATAGCCTGCATCTGGGTTCTGGCCACATTGGAAATGAGAATACCAAGACCCAGGGAAGCGGTAATGAAAAAAAGGGTTAATATATAAAGCTCCAGGAGGCTGCCCCTGATGGGCACGCGAAAAACGGTAACACCGATGATCAGGGCTACGGTAATTTGTATATATCCGAGAAGAATATACGGAACTATTTTCCCGATCATCAATTCTATAGATTTGATCGGCGTTACCATCAATTGCTCCAGGGTACCCCGTTCCCTTTCCCGCACAATACCCATGGAAGTAAGAAGGACCATGGTCATTGTTACCACGGTACCCAGGATGGCCGGGACCATATAATATGCCGTTATCCCATCGGGGTTATACCAGGGGCGTACTCTAATATCATAAGGCGGCCCCGCCAGCCTCACTTTTTGGGCGAGTATTTCCTGCGACTTGATCAGCCCAATGGAATTGGCGATAGCAATAGCCTGGTTGGCGACCATGTTGTCGCTCGCATCTACCAGCACCTGCACCTGTGCCGGAACACCCCTGTTGAGGCTGGCGGCAAAATCCGGGGGAAAAACAATTCCCACTTTGGCCTTCCCGCTGTCTATCATTTTATTCACATCCCCAAAGCTGCCGGCAACATACTCAATATCAAAATAACCGGAAGCGCTGAAAGCATCCAGCAATGCCCTGCTTTCCGCCGTTAAAGATTGGTCAAAGACCACTGTAGGTATATGTTTTACCTCTGTCTGGATGGCAAAGCCAAAAAGTAAAAGCTGCACCAGAGGAAGTAAAAAAACCAGGGCCAGAGTCATTTTATCCCGGCGCATTTGTAACAACTCTTTATGTAATACCGCAAGTATTCTATGCATTACCTTCACCTGCCCTTTGACGTGCGGCCAAAGCCATAAAGACATCCTCCAGGGACGGAACTATGGGTCTCGGTTCTACTCCGCTAAATTCATGCAAATCCTGCACATGCTTTTCGTCTGTCAATAAAATATGAAGCGATAAGCCATGCATGGAGCATTCCTTCACATACGGCAGCTTTTCAAGAACGCTGATTTTCTCCATTGCACGTGGTATGGTTAACTCTACCAGAAAGCCCTGGAGCGTTTTCCTTTTCAGATAGTCGGGAGAATTGACGGCCATTAGCTTTCCTGCGGAAATGAAAGCAATTTTATGGCAGCGCTCTGCTTCATCCATAAAATGCGTTGTTACCATAATTGTCGTCCCCTGGCCGGCTAATTCCTGAATAATATTGAAAAACATCCTGCGGCTGGTAGGGCTCACTCCGCTGGTGGGTTCATCCAGAAAGACGATGTCCGGACGGGCAATAATGGCGCAGCAAAGGGCCAATCGCTGCTTCCAGCCCCCGCTCAAGTTTGCCGCAGGTTCTTTCTCCCTGCCCAGCAGTCCTGCCAGATTGAGCATCTCCTCAATACGCTGCTGCCGAATTTTTCTGGGAATGCTATAAATACCGGCATAAAAATTCAAGTTTTCCAACACGGAAAGGTCATCGTAAAGGCTGAACTTTTGGGACATATAACCAATGCGGGCTTTAATTTTTTCCGCTTCCCGCAAGAGATCATAGCCCAGGATAACGGCTGACCCGCTGCTGGGTTGCAGAATGCCGCACAGCATCCTGATAACCGTTGACTTTCCAGCTCCGTTGGGACCCAGAAAACCGTAAATCTCGCCAGGTTTAATTTTTATATTAAGATAACCGCTATTTTCCCGAACTGCTCTTTTCCAACTTAATACCTCTTTGGCCAAGATATTCCTTCAGGGAATCTTCTGTAGGGAAATGTTTTTCAACCAATGCAAGATGTTCCTCCAGAAGACTTCTACCGTAGCCG